>NZ_JACFYJ010000046.1:0-64992 GCF_037126505.1 Paraburkholderia bengalensis | reverse complement strand
CACTGCGTGAGTTGAAACCCCGAGATAGAGATTTCTAACCCCGCAAAAGCGGACATCTGAACTTGGCTGGACAGCGGACATTTGAATCTGGCTTTGACAGCATGTAGGTCCCAAATAGATGGGATCGACTCGCGCTGCGTTGCGCCCGTCGCGCGTGCCAGCGGCGCTAATGCATAACTGATTCATCAGTCTGTGCAGCGACCCACATACGACCTCCTGGAAATTATGAAGAATAGACGGCAAAGCAAAGCCATCAGCTACCGGTGATCGTCGGTGTGATCGCGCGACACGCCGCCAGGCGTCGAGACGGGCGCCCTCGCCCGCAGCCGTCCATGAAAAGAATGCACACACCTGCCTTGTCGCCGGTGCGGGAGAACAGACATGGCCTTCAATCGCAAACGTGCCGTGACGCCGGACGAACCATGCGATGCGGCGCCCGACGCCGGGCCGGAACCAGGCGACGACGCGCCGCCAGAAGAACACACGGTTGCGCGCGCAGCGACGACAACTGCGCTCGGGAAAGCCCTGCGCAGCTTCGGATTCCACTCGAAGGAACCCCTGGAAGTCACGCGCCCGCTCGTTATCATCCGGCTTCACTCGAAACCGAAACTGCTCGAAGCGAAGCCAAACGTCGGGCAGCCCGACTGGAGCCTGAGCGCGGGCGTGGCGGCGCTGCTGTTCGGCATCGTCATTGCATTCGGCACGTATGTCACGCTGACGCAACGAGAGGCCGCGCAAAGCCGGTTGCGCCATCTGGCGGGCCACAGCGAACCGCGAGAGGCGCGGCGTCACGAACACCTGCCGGCCGCGGAACCTGCATCCGACGTCGCGACCGCGATGCGCAGCCCGATCGAGGCACCGCCGCCAGACCCGAAACCGGCCGAAACCGCCATGACGACGGACGCCGCGAAAACAGCCGCCGCTGCAGCCGTCACCACGACCGCCACGCCTTCCGTGGCAATCGCCAAATCAGTCGCCGCGAAGCCCGTTGTAGCAGAAAAGACCGTCGTCGCTGAAAAGCCCGCTGTCGCCGAAAAGCCCGCTGTCGCCGAAAAGCCCGTTGTAGCGGAGAAGACGGTCGTCGCTGAAAAGCCCGTTGCAGCCGAAAAGCCAGTTGTCGCCGAGAAGCCCGTCGTCGCCAAACCCGCGGCCGACCGCGTCGCGGACGTTCCCGTGAGCAAGCCCGCGATCCCCGCGCCGCGCGCTGCCGTCAGTGTCGTCGACGCGCCGCCGCCTGCGCCCGCCAAGCCCGCAAGCAAGCCGGTTCTCGCCAGGACAACCCCGCCGCCCGTGCGCCAGCCGTCACAGATTGCCCAGCAGGACACCGCGCCCGCTCCAGCACGCGCGGCGCCGGGCGCACAAAAGGAGCGGCACGCCACGACGAAAACGCCGCCCACCGATTGCGGCGCACGTAACCCGTGTGAAGACGCGATCGCACAGATCGAACGATCCTTGCGCGAGCCAGCCAGGCACGAGCCGGTCAGCGCGCAGCCGCCGCTGAAGACCACAGTGACGACTGTCGCGTCGAGAGACACTGCGGCGACGGCCGCCGTCCCCGCGGCGCCGCCGCGACCGGTGGCACCCGCGCCCGCCGCCGCGCCCGTCGCGCAAGCAGAGACCCCCGTCGCGTGGCAGGCGAGCGTGAAGGATCTGTTTCGACAGCATTAGCCATCCAGCCGACACAGCGAGTCATTCGACGCCGCTACGCGCAAGTCGTGCTGATGTTGCGCTCAGCCTTGCGAAAAATCGCAACGACCCGCCGCGCGAAACTCACTGCCCCGGTGCGTGTGTCCGCAGATACGTCACATAGCCGTTCTGCGTTTTCAGGATTTTTTTGACGCAGTCGTCGTAATCCGAACCCTTCGCGTTCTCCGGTCCGTACATGCCCCTGCATTGCGCAAAGAGCGTCAGCGTGGCACCCGTGCCGTTCGCGATGCGGGTTGCGGAAAATGCAACCTTGCCCGAGCCGGAAGGCACGTCGGTTTCGATTGCGACGGCGTCCGCACGTGTGACGGACGTATCGGATTGCTGCTCGATATAGCGTTTCGTCAACGACCACGCCGTATCGCACTGCGCCTGGTCGCCACACGTGACAGTCGCGTTGTGCTGCGCGGTGGCCAGACCGCTTTCATTGCGGGCGTACGCTTGGGCCTCGCGCTGCTCCTTTTCGGCGGACGAGCAACCGGCGAGTACGAGCGCGCAAAGCGCAAAGGCATGGATTTTTTTCACGAGTCAGGTTTCCCAGGTCACATTCGAGCGCGATTATAGCTGCGCGACCTTTGCGTCAGCCGCAGCAGCGACCGAGGGCAAAACGTGCGTTCCGCCGCACCCGGAACGCGCCTTTCCAGACCGGGATGCGCTGACGGTGCTGGAATGGTCGGTGCCGCAGGCCATCGTGTCCGTCGTCGGGTTCGGGCTGACGCGGGTGTTTCGGACATGTTGGGCCGACAACCTTTCAGCGTGTGCCACGCAACCTCAAGACATGCAGATAGGTTTCGAGCGAACGCTGAACGGCTTGCGCGACGAGCTGCGGGATCGCGCTGTGATCGCCGCTCACGCAGGCTTCGTCCAGTGAATCGTAGTACCCGAGACGGTCCTCCTTCCGGATGATCGCAGGCGGATAGCCCGCCTTCATCAACTCGAAGTTCAGCAACAGGCGAGCCGTGCGGCCGTTGCCGTCGACAAACGGGTGAATCTTGACAAAGCGCGTATGAAGTTCGGCCGCCCGTGCGATCGGAGGCAGCGCCTGTGCCTGGTTGTGCCAGTCGACGAGAGATGCCATCTCCGCAGGCAGATGCAGAAAATCGGGCGACGTCGTGCTTGCCCCTGCAATCACGACGTCTTCCTGGCGATATCGCCCCGCTTCGCCGTCGTCGACGCCCTTCAGAAGAGCGCGTGGATGTTACGGATTTGCCACTCGGACAACGGCTCCTGCTTTGCGACGAGTTCCTCGACGTACAGGATGGCATCGCGGTGATTGGTCGCTTCGAAATGTTCACGAAGCGATTTGCCTCCAACGGTGATGCCTTCCAGCACCACCTTGGTTTCGCGTAACGTGAGCGTATTGCCTTCGATAGCATTCGAGTGATACGTCCACTCCAACGCGAGCTTCTCCCGCAATGTCGCAAGCGAGTGTTTCGGCAACGGACGCGCTGCGTCCAATGTCGATTTGTCGTGATCGATGGCTTCGAATGGCCTGGGAAGGATGAGTTGTCATCGGGCTTTCTGTGCGCAGTGGTCGTCGGATCGCTCGTGCGCACGCGTCAGATCATAGCGTCGCGCTTTCGCTGTCCGCGCCGTGCCACCGGCCCCGTCAATCGACAACCTCAGGCACCTCGATCGCCCGCGTCAGCAGATCGAGAAACACCTGCATCACCTGCGGCAACGTGCGCCCTGCCATCGTCTGGACCTGCAGCGTGCGCTGATGCAATTCGGGATTCGTGATGGGCACAGCAGCCAGGCCATCGACGTCGAGCCGGCTGCGCACGGTCAGATAGCCTGTCAACGTGACGGCATCCGTCAGACGCACGAAACTTTGCAGCGCTGCGTGATAGTTGCTGACAAACATCGGCTCGAAGATCAGCCCTTCGAGACTGCACGAAATATCGAACAACTGCCGGATCGTCACGCCCTGGTTGTCCATCGCAAGCGGCCACGGCGTGAGATCTTTCAGCGACACCGCGTTGCGCGCGGCAAGCGGATGGCCGCGCCGCACCAGCGCGAAGATCGGCGCGCGCTGCGAGTAGTGCACGTTGATCTCCTTCTCTGGCGCGATGCTGAAGCACACGGCAATATCGGCCGTGCCTTCCCTCACCCGCTGCGTCGCGACGGCGGGCGCGGACACGTCGAGCTGAAAGTGCGTCGACGGATGCGTCTTCAGAAAATGCGCGAACACCTGCGGCAGAAAATGCGGCGCAACGCCCTCGGAACTGGCGACGCGGATCGTCGCGCGCCCGCCTTCGCTTAGCCCGCGAATCTCGCCGACCACGCGCTCGGTTTCGAGCAGACTGCGCCGTGCGTGCTCGGCGAGCATGCGCCCGGCGTCGCTCAGCACCATGCCGCGCGGACGCCGCTCGAATAACGGCGTGCCCAGTTCCTCTTCGAGCTTGCCGATCTGCCGGCTCAACGCCGACACGGCCACGTAGAGCCGCTCCGACGCCTTGCTCAGCGAGCCGCTTCTCGCCACTTCCAGAAAGTAACGCAGTGCCGTGTTGTCCATGCCGGGTGCCCGTTGTTGTGCCTTGTGCCATACCGCGCTTTGCCGTTTCGGCAACGATTCGTGGCAAATATTGTAATTGTGCAGAAATATCGGCGGCCGCAGGATCGGTTCGACTGTTTCCATGAACCACGGAGAAACGCCGTTGACTCGTGACATCGCCATCCAAACCGCGGCCAGCCAGTACGACTCCGGCCGTTTTCTCGACGATCTGCGCCGCCGCGTCGCGTATCGCACGGAAAGCCAGGAAGCCGACAGCGGCGCGCGGCTGCGCGGCTATCTCGACGACGAGCTGACACCGCTGCTCACGCAGTGGGGCTTCGCGTGCCGCGTCGTCGACAATCCCGCGAAAGGCGCGGGCCCCTTTCTGATCGCGCATCGTTTCGAGGGCGACACGCTGCCGACGGTGCTCAGCTACGGCCACGGCGACGTCGTGCGCGGCTACGACGCGCAGTGGCGCGACGGCCTGTCGCCGTGGGACGTGACCGTCGACGGCGAGCGCTGGTACGGCCGCGGCACGGCGGACAACAAAGGCCAGCACAGTATCAACCTCGCGGCGCTGAAAGCCGTGCTCGACGCGCGCGGCGGCAAGCTCGGCTTCAACCTGAAGCTGCTGTTCGAAACGGGCGAGGAAGTCGGCTCGCCGGGCCTGCACGCGCTGTGCATGCAGCTTCGCGACGAACTCGCCGCCGACGTGCTGATCGCTTCCGATGGCCCGCGCCTGTCCGCGCATCGGCCGACGCTCTTTCTCGGCTCGCGCGGTCTGGTCAATTTCAAGCTCGAACTGAAGCTGCGCGACGGCGGTCATCATTCGGGCAACTGGGGCGGGCTGCTGCGCAATCCCGGCGTCGTGCTGGCGAACGCGATCGCGTCGATGGTGGATGCAAACGGCAAGATTCTCGTCGAAGGACTGCGGCCGCCGCCCATTCCCGACGCGGTGCGGCGCGCGCTCGCCGACATCGGTGTCGGCGGCAATCCGGGCGAGCCGGAGGTCGACACCGACTACGGCGAGCCGGGCCTGACGCCGACCGAGCGCGTATTCGGCTGGAACAATCTGGAAGTGCTCGCGTTTCGCACGGGTAACCCAGACAAGCCCGTCAACGCGATTCCGCCGTCGGCGATCGCATACATGCAGATCCGCTTCGTGGTCGGCACGGACTGGCAGAACCTGGAGACGATCGTGCGCCGCCATCTCGACGCACACGGCTTCGGCATGGTCGAACTCGACGTCGAGCGCGGCGCGCCCGCGACGCGCGTCGATCCCGACAACGCGTGGGTGCAATGGGCGCTGCGCTCGCTGCGCGCGACCACGGGCGACGAACCCGTGCTGCTGCCGAACCTGGGCGGCACGCTGCCGAACGACGTATTCGCCGACGTGCTCGGCATGCCGACGCTGTGGGTGCCCCACTCCTACCCCGGTTGCTCGCAGCATGCGCCGAACGAGCATCTGCTCGGCCCCGTCGTGCGCGACGGCTTGCGCATCATGGCCGGGCTCTTCTGGGATCTGGGCGCGAACCCGCCCGCGTAGCGTCAGCCGCCGTCAACTGCACCGCATCCTCCGACAACCCTTGCATGAGGAAGTCGCAATGAGCATGGATTCCGTCACCGCCCATCACCACGGCCGCCCGAACGGCGCGTCCGCGCAGCACGCATCGGATACGAACGCGGGTACAGGCGTCGCGCGCCTGATCATCGCGACGTCGATTGGCAACGCGCTCGAGTTCTACGATCTCGTCGTGTACGGCTACTTCGCCAGCACGCTGTCGAAGCTGTTTTTCCCGATGCACAGCGCAACCGTCTCGCTGCTGCTCACGCTCGGCACCTTCGCGCTGTCGTATCTGGCGCGGCCCGTCGGCGCGCTCGTGCTCGGCTCGTACAGCGATCGCAAGGGCCGCAAGGCGTCGCTGACGCTGTCCATCGCGATGATGACGCTCGGCACGGGCATGGTCGCGCTGATGCCGACCTATGCCGCGATCGGCATCCTCGCGCCCATCGGCATTTTCGTGTCGCGGCTGTTGCAGGGCTTCTCGGCGGGCGGCGAGTTCGGCAGTTCGACAGCATTCCTGATCGAACATGCGCCGCAGCGCAGCGGCTTCATGTCGAGCTGGCAGTTCTCGAGCCAGGGCGCGAGCACGCTGCTCGCGTCGGCGTTCGGCGCGGTGTTGACGGGCATGCTGACGGCACCGCAGCTCGAAGGCTGGGGTTGGCGCATCCCGTTTCTGTTCGGCATGCTGATCGGACCCGTCGGTCTGTATATCCGGCGGCGCATCGACGAAACACCCGAGTTCGAGCGCATCGAGAAAGCGCACTCGCCCGTGCGCGAGCTGCTCGCGACGCAGAAGTCGCGCGTGCTGGTGTCGATCGGCTCGCTGGTGCTGACGACCACGGCGAACTACATGCTGCTCTACATGCCGACCTACGCGGCGCGGCAACTCGGCCTCGCGGCGGCGTCCGGCTTCATTGCGACGCTGACCGCGGGACTGATCGTCATGGTCGTCACGCCGCTCGTCGGACACTGGTCGGACAAGGTCGGCCGCACGCGCATCATGCTCGGCGCGGGCGTGCTGTTCTTCGTGACCGTGTATCCCGCCTTCATGTTCATGAACGCGCACCCGTCGCTGCCGACGCTGCTCGCCGCCGTCACGTGGGTCGCGCTGCTGAAGGCCACCTACTTCGCGCCAATTCCCGCGCTGATGGCCGAGCTTTTCCCGACCCGTACGCGCACGACGGGCATGGCGATCGGCTACAACATCGGCACTACGGTGTTCGGCGGCTTCACGCCGCTCGCGGTCGCGTCGCTGATCGCGGCGACGGGCAACAATCTGGCGCCGGGGCTGTATCTGATGCTGGCTGCCGTCGTGAGCCTGCTGACGCTCGTCTGGGCACGCAAGCATCTGAACGCACATTGATTCGAACGTCTCATTGATTCGAACGTCCATCAGCAAGGAAGCGCCGCACATGCAACACGATTTGCCGGATCAACTGAAGAAAGCGATCCAGTTCTCGATCGATCACGAATCCGCCTGGGATCGCCACGCCGACGGCAAGTTCGGCGTGCACGTCAATGATCCGCCGCCGTGGAATACGCTGCGAGGACCGATTCACGATCGGGGACCCGTGTCGGGTGCCGTGGCCGTCGACGGTCGCCTGCTCGCGACATGGGGCGAGCCGGATCGGGCCGATCTGACTTTCAGCATCGCGAAGACGTATCTGGCGCTGCTTGCGGGCGTTGCGCACGATCGCGGCCTGCTGCCCGATCCCGACGAACCCGTTTGCGCCCGCGTGCGCGGCATCGGGTTCGACGACGCGCACAACGCGTCCATCACCTGGACCCATTTGCTGCAACAGACGAGCGAATGGCAGGGCCACTGCTTCGGGCTCTCCGATCAGGCCGACCACTATCGCGCCGTCACGTTCGGCGAGCCGCCCGATGGCAGGAAAGGCGACTTGCGCCCGTTGCGGCAGCCCGGCACCTACTGGGAATACAACGACGTGCGGATCAACCAGCTGTCGCTGGCGCTATTGCATCTGTTCGCACGGCCGCTGCCTGACGTGTTCCGCGAGGCGATCATGCGCCCCGTCGGCGCAAGCGAAAACTGGCGGTGGGTCGGCTATCACGATGCGTGGGTCGAGATTTGCGGCCAGCGGGTGCAATCGGTGCCGGGCGGCTCGCATTGGGGCGGCGGCATGTCGGTCAGTGCGAACGACCAGCTGAAAGTCGCGCAGATGCTGCTCGACGACGGACTCGCCAATGGACGCCGCGTGCTGTCGTCGCAATGGATCGCGCGCATGCGCACGCCATGTGCACTCGCGCCGTACTACGGCTACCTAGTCTGGCTCAATGCCGCGCAGCGCGTGTTTCCGAGCGTGCCCGAATCGAGCTATTTCGGCGTCGGAGCGGGCAGCTCGTTCATGTGGATCGAACCCGGGCGAAAGATTGCACTGATCGTGCGATGGCTCGATTCGCAGTTCGCCGATGCGTTCTTCGGCAAGATGGTGGCGGCCATCGATGCCGTCTGTGCGCGGTAGACCATCGCCGTCCGGATGGCGCGCAGCCGGGCGATGCCGCTATGCCGCGCGGCTCAGTTCGAAGCGTCGGTGCGTGAGTCGATTGCCGTCAGAATCTTGTGCGCGGCGGCGACGCGATCGGCAATCGGAAAATTGCGGTTGCCCAGAATCACGATGCCCATGCGTTTGCCCGGCACGAACGCGACATACGAGCCGAAACCGTTCGTCGATCCCGTCTTGTTGATCCAGACGTTTTGCTGCGGCGCGAGAGGCGGCCGGATCGGCGTGACGGGCGTCGCGTCGAGCGCCATCGACGGGCCGTTGCCTTCCAGCAGCGACTTCAGCGCGACGGGATACGGGTACTGCTCCCAGATCAGATCCTGCGTCATCGGACCGGCGTCGAAGTAGCCGCTGTGCGTGTCGGTGATGGCGCGCTGCAAGGCGCCGTCGAGCTTGAGCATATCCATGTTGGCGGCGATGAAACGCAGCATGTCGGCAGCCGTCGATTTGACGCCGTAGGCCTCCGGCGCCAGCACGCCGCCCGTCATGCGGATCGGCTTGCCGTCCTTCGTGTAGCCCTGCGCGTAGTCGCCCGCCTTGTCGACGGGAATGTCGATGAAGCTGTTTCGCAGCCCGAGCGCGGGAAAAAGACGCCGCTCGATCAGCACGGTGAAGTCCTGCTGCATGCTGGTCGCCGCGATCAGACCCAGCGCGCCGATGCCGGGATTGGCATAGGTGCGGTACGTACCCGGCGCGTGGGCCGGGCGCCACGCCGCGAAGTAGCGCATCAGTTGCGCGTCGTCGTGGATCTCGTCGGGCACCTGCAGCGGCAAGCCGCCCGGCGTGTGCGTGCCGAGATCGAGCAGCGTCACGCTGCCGAACGGCGTGCCGCGCAGCACGGGCAGATACTTGCCGACCTTATCGGACAGCGACAGCCGGTTGTCGACCTGGGCCCACGCCGTCAGCGTCGCCGTGAAGGTCTTGCTCACCGAGCCGAGTTCGAAAAGCGTCTCCCCTGTGACAGGCCGGCGGCTTTGCGTCGACGCGACGCCGTAGTTGAAGACGCGCGGCTTGCCGTCGACGATCACGCCCACGGCCATGCCTGGAATCCCGTCTTTCGACATCATCGGCTCGATAGCCGCATCGACGGCCTGTCTGACATGATCCGCCCGGCCGCCCGCTGCGTGACTCGCGCCGGGGATCATACAAAGCGCGCAAAGCATCGCGGCGATGCGCGCGCGTGTCGTTGCCAACTTCATCTGCTGCTTCTCCTGTTCGGTTTTTTGGCGGCAAGCGCACGAGCGTCAATGTTCGCCGATGATGGCCGCGCCGCATGGTCAAGGCGTCCGAGCCGCAACGCCAGCTAACCCACGCGCGGCCACGGAACAAGGCGCGCCCTCCCCGTGTCAGCGTTGTGCATGCTCGAAGAGCCGCCACTATCGCGTTTTCGAAGCCGCCTGACAAACGATGATAAATTGCCCGATGACCCAGAAAATCTAATGACCGGACCATGCGACCCTATCTGCCTCTTAATGCGCTGCGCGCGTTCGAATCGTCGGCGCGGCATCTGAGCTTCACGCGCGCCGCGCTCGAACTGAACGTCACGCAGGCGGCCGTGAGCCAGCAGGTGCGCATGCTCGAGGAGCGGCTCGGCGCGACGCTCTTCAAGCGCCTGCCGCGCGGGCTCGCGATTACGGACGAAGGGCTCGCGCTGCGCCCCGTGCTGAGCGACGCGTTCGACCGCATCGAAGCCGTATTGCGGCAGTTCGAAGGCGGGCATTTTCACGAGGTGCTGACGGTCGGCGCGGTCGGCACGTTTGCCGTCGGTTGGCTAATGCCGCGCCTGAAGGCGTTTCACGACGCGCATCCGTTCGTCGAACTGCGCATGATGACGAACAACAACCTGGTCGATCTGGCCAGCGAAGGTCTCGATTTCGCGATCCGCTTCGGCGACGGCACATGGCCGGGCTCGCGCGCGCAAAAGCTGTTCGACGCGCCGCTATCCGTGCTGTGCGCGCCGGAGATCGCGCAACGCCTGGGCACGCCTGCCGATCTCGCAGGCGAAACGCTGCTGCGCTCCTATCGCGCGGACGACTGGGCAAGCTGGTTCGGCGCGGCGGGCCTCGCCCCGCGCACCGTGCGCGGCCCCGTGTTCGATTCGTCGCGGTTGATGGTGGAAGCCGCGATGCAGGGCGCGGGCGTCGCGCTCGCGCCGTCGGCGATGTTCGAACGCGATCTGTCGATGGGGCGGCTCGAGCGTCCGTTCGATATCGACGTGCAGGCGGGCAGCTACTGGCTCACCTGGCAAAAGGCGAAGCCCGCGACACCTGCGATGCGCGCGTTCAGCCAATGGATCATGGCGGAAGCCGAATGCACGGATGCACGCGACGACGCCCCGCTCAGAACCGATGCGCCAAACCCGTCACTGCAAGCGTCTGGCTCCTCCCGAGGCCCGACACCGTGACGCCCGGCCAGCTCATCGTCGACGTGCCGTTGTTCCGGATGTAGCCGGCGCGTGCATAGATCAAGGTCCGCTTCGACAGACTGTGCTCCGCGCCCAGCTGCACGCCCCACGCATTGTCATGCACGCCACGCGCGACGCGCTGGATGCCCGCGAGCTGGATGGCGTCGACCGCCGTGGCCTGGACGGTCGCGCCCGCCTCCATGACGCTGAACGGATGCGCTGCGTTGAGCCGCGCGGCGAGCGAGCCGGCGGGCGCATCCGCGGGGCGGTGATATACGTAGTTGAACGATAGATTCACGATGCCCACGCGATACGCGAGCGCACCCGTGAAGTGTTCCGTGGACAGCGACGGCAGCGCCGACGGCAAACCGGGAACTGTCTTCAGACCCGGATGCTGTTTCTGATACGCGAGGGCGGCGTACAGGCCGTACCCGGTGTACGTGACGGCGAGATCGAGCATATTGCCCGTCGTGGCCGGCAGCGGCTGCGTGACGCTCGCCGCGAGCGCATACATGCCCCACAACTGCACGCCGCCGACATTCGGGCTTTTGTACACCATCGCGTTGCTCGATCGGCCGCCGCCCGTCTGCACGGCGAACGTGTTGCGGTCCACCGCGGTCGCGGCAGCGGCGAGCGGCGACAGCACCTCGTTCGCGCGAAATGGATCGGTGGGATAGATCGCCCAGAACGTCGGCTGATACTGGCGGCCGAACGAGATCGAGCCGTACCTGTCGTGCGAAAGCCCGACCCATGCCTGACGATAGAACATCGCCGTCGAATCGACGAACGACGTCCCGTTGTTGATGTTGAAGCCGTTTTCGAGCGTGAAGACGGCTTTGACGCCGTTGCCAAGATCCTCGCTGCCTTTCAACCCGAAGTTCGAGCCGCTGCTGCCGCCGCTGCGCTGCGACCACGAACCCATTCCGCCGTTGTTCAGATACTGGACGAATACGTCGGCCAGACCGTACAACGTGACGCTGGTTTGCGCCTCGACGCCGCTCGCGGCGGCGAACAGCGCCGCGCCGACCATCATCCGCCTGCTGGAATGCATGTTGTCTCCCTTGTGTACGTCTGCCGGACGCGCGCGCTACTCAAAACGTCGGCAGCAGAACTGTTCGAATGCAATGCGCGGGCCGACGAAAGCGCAACACCTTACGTCGACCTTGCAGACGACAGTGTGCCCGGGAGGATAGCCGGAGAACCTACCCTAAAGGAGGGGGGAACAGCAGGCAGGGAAAAACAGCGGCGGCCCGCAGCAGGGCCGCGCCATGCGTGCCTGGTCGGAAGGTGCGGCGCAAGGCGCGGCGAACCGCGCCGGGCGATCACATTTCGGTCAGATGCGCGGCCGCCGGGGTCTCGCGCGGCTGGCCGCCGAGCTTGATCGGCGGCACCAGCATCACCGACAGGACGGCACCCGCGCAGATCACGAAGATCGACAGGAAGGTCAGATGCAGCGAGTGATGCAGCGCGGCGCGCACCATGTCGTTGCCTGCAAGCGACGCTTGCGCGGCGCCGGGCGTTGCGTCGAGCAGCGAGCGCAACTGTTCGGAGGTGATCGACATGCCCTTGAAATGGCTCAGGCCGAAGTTCAGCACCGCGCCGAAAATAGCCGCGCCGAGCGTGCTGCCCAGATTGCGCGAAAAGAGGTTCGAAGCGGTTGCAGAGCCTCGTTGCAGCGGCTGCACGATTTCCTGGATCAGCATCAGCGAGCTGACGCTGACCATGCCCATGCCGAGGCCCATCACGAGCGAGCCGACGCCCGCCAGCACGGGCGAGCTCTGCGGATTGAGCACGGCGAACGGCACGGCGCCGAGCGGCAGAAAAAAGCTGCCGCCCACCAGCATGCGCCGCAGCCCGAGACGATGGAGCGATCTCGCGGCAAAAGTCGCGCCCGACGGCCAGCCGACCATCATCATCGTCAGCGCGAGGCCCGCGACGACGGGCGACTGATGCAGCACGCCCTGCACGTACATCGGCAGAAATGTGGTGAGGCCCATCAGCGCCATGCCCGACAGCACGGTCGCGGCGTTACACGCGGCGATGGGCCGGTGGCTCCACAGCGAAAACGAGATCATCGGCTCCTGCACGCGGCGCTCGTGCCAGGCGAACAGCGCGCCCGACACCACGAAGAGCGCGACTTCGAACAGCGCGCGGCCGTCGTTTTCCGAGCCGGCGTCGGTGAGCGCCATCATCAGCGCGCCGATCGCGATGGTGAACAGCACCGCACCGAGCATGTCGATCGAGGGACGCTGATGACGCTTCTCTTCATGCAGATACGAGACGAAGCCGCACGCGGCAAGCAGGCCAATGGGCACGTTGATCCAGAAGATCCACGACCACGACAGATCGCGGATCAGCAGGCCCCCCGCCATCGGTCCGATCACGGCGGAAATGGCCCAGACGCTTGCGAGGTAACCCTGGATCTTGCCGCGCTCGCGGGCGGGATAGAGGTCGCCGACGATGGTCAGCGTCACCGGCTGGATCGCGCCCGCGCCGATACCCTGAATCAGCCGGAACACGATCATGGCCGGCATCGACCACGCGAAGCCCGCACCGAGCGAGCCGATCAGGAAAATCGCAATGCCCACCAGCACGGTCGGCTTGCGGCCATACAGGTCGGCGAGCTTGCCGAACACGACGGTCATCGCCGTCTGCGCGAGCAGGAACGATGAAAAGACCCAGCTATACAGGCGCAAGCCGCCGAGCTGCGTGACGATCTGCGGCATGGCCGTGGAGACGATGGTGGCCTCGATGGCCACCATCGCCATCGACGCCATCACCGACGCGATGACGAGATGGCGCTTCGTCTGAGGGTGGTTCGACATGGGGAGATTTCGTTGTGTACGGCGCGCGATGGGTTGCAAACCCGCTTGCAGACCTATTTGCAGGCCCGTTTGCAAGCCCATGCGCAGCCGGCGCGCAAACCCGGCTGGCTTCTTGCGTTTCGACGTGCATTTCGACGCAGCCAGGCGACGCGCCCAAAGAATTGTATGCTAGCGCTTAATTCGCGCCCTTGCACTTGGTTGTGCGTGCATCCACGCTGCCCGAATGGATTTCCGCCCCGGCGAAAGCGCACGGAAAGCTCAGTCAGCCAATGCCGCGAGCGTGCGCGCCAGCGCCTGCGCACCCGGCATGTCGAGGCGCAGCGACGCGTACGCGCTGCGCTTCACGTCGTCGGGCAAGGTCCAGTCCCATTTCTCGTTGTCGATGTTGCCGATCGCGCGCAGCGCGTCGGCGATTTGCGCGGGCGTCGATACGGCGATGCGCTGCAGCGTGTCCTTCAGCGATTGCGCGCCCGCCATGCGCACGCTCACGAGCGGCCCCAGATTCCATGCGTCGAGTCCTTCGGCGCGCAGCAGCATGACGAGGGCATCGTTGATCCAGTCGCCCGACCAGGTCGCGAGTATCGTGTTGCCGCCGTGTCTGAACACCGAGCGCGTAGCCAGTTCGTTCGACGCGAAATACCGCCGCGCCTCTTCGAGCAGCTCGCGGCCCGTGGTGTCGAGAAACACGACGGGCGCGCCATCCTTCAGCACGTTGAACATCTCGCGGCGCACTTCGTCGTGCACGAGCGAGCCGCCGCCGTCGAACACGGGCGGCACGCCGCCCTGGTCGGCTGTCACGTAGACGGTTTTCTTGCCCGCGTCGACTTCCTGCACACGCCAGCGCTGGCCGCCGAACACGAGGCCCTGCCCGGCCGTCAGCGGCCGCGCGACGGGCAGCGAACCGAGCACCTTCGCGCCCGCGACGATGCGAAACTCGTCGTCGGCGCTGAAGGACGCGTAGAACTCGTAGTGATTGACGAGCCGCTCGCCCGCCACGCCGTGCAGCAGCAGTCCGCCCGCTTCCTGCACGAGCAGATCCTTCGCGCCCAGGCTGCGCAGGATCGCGGCGAAACTGGGCTTGTCGATTGCGCCGAACGGGCCTTGTGCGACGAGCGTGTCCCACAGCTCGCCCGCATGCGCGCCGCCGCGCTCGGCGACGATCGACAGGATCTGCTGCACGAGCGTCGACGGATGCATGCCGCCCGCGCGCGGCGGCTCGAACCAGCCGCGCAGCAGCAGATTCACCATCGCCACCGACTGCACGAGACTCTCGCGCAGCCGGTCCGACAGATCGGAGCCACTGTGCAGTTCCGCTTCGACGCAGTAGCCGCGCAAGATCGCGGCCTCGCCTTTCCGGCGCCCGGAGCGTCCGAGCCGCTGACGCAAGCTCGCCACGGACGGCGGCGCGCCGACCTGCACGACGCTCTTCACCGCGCCGATGTCGATGCCGAGTTCGAGCGTCGTCGTGCAGACGGCGCTCGCGGGCCGGTCGCCCGCCTTCAGCGCCTGCTCGGTCTGCTCGCGCAACTCCTTCGACAGGCTGCCGTGGTGCGGCCAGAACTCGTTCGGATAGCCGTCGCGCTCGCACGCGCGGCGCAGCAGGTCGGCGTACAGCTCGACCTGGCGGCGGCTGTTCGGAAAGATCAGATTGTTCGAGCCGCGCAGCACCTTGACCATGTGATTCGCGACTTCGACGGTGCTCAGCGGCACCATGTCTTCGAGTCCGGGTTGTTCGATGTCAGGTTCGAACTGGATGCGCGGCGGCTTCTCGACGTAGCCCTTGATGAGGATCTTGAGTTCCTGCCCCGTGTTGCCCGATTCGATGATCTGCACATCCTGCGCGCCTCGCGGGCGCAGAAATTCCGCGGCGAGCCGCATGTCGCCGAGCGTCGCCGACAGCCCGACGCGCGGCACGCGTCGGCCGCACGCGCGATCGACGCGCTGCATCAGCGACTGCAGTTGCATGCCGCGCTCGGAACCGATGAACGCATGCAGTTCGTCGACGACCACATAGCGCAGCGCGGCAAACGTGTCCGCGAGCGCGGCGCCGCGCGTGACGAACATCGCTTCGAGCGATTCGGGCGTGATCAGCAGCACGCCCGTGGGCTTTTTCAGGAAGCGCTGCTTGCGGCCCGACGACACGTCGCCGTGCCACCCCGTCACGGGAATGTCGAGCGATGCGCACAGGTTGTCGAGCCGCTGCCACTGATCGTTGATCAGCGCCTTCAGGGGACTGATGTACAGCACGCAGCCGCTGCACGGCTCGTCGCGCAGCAGGTTAGAAAGAACCGGCAGAAATGCGGCCTCCGTCTTGCCCGCCGCCGTCGCTGCCGCGATGATCGCGTCGCGTTTGGCGTCCAGCAACACCGGGACGGCGCGTTCCTGCGCATCGCGCAACTCGGTCCAGCCTTCGCGCCAGATCCAGCGGCGAATGCGCTCGTCGAGCAGGTCGAAGCTGCGCGAATCAGTTGAGCCGGAAGCTGGCGAGCTCATCGTCGCTGTCGGAAGCGGCGTCGCTGACGATGTCCGCCGCGCCGCCCGTGTCGCGCTCGATCTCCATGCTGCCGATCAGCGCGCGCCAATCCGCCGACGGGTTCTGCTCCAGCACGGCCAGAAAGTTGATGAACGCGGTGATCGTCGTGCGCGGCGTGCGAAAGTACGCGTCGCCCAGACGCGTCGCGCAATGCGCCATGAAGGCGGGAATCGCTTCCTCGGGCACGAGCGCCTTGTTCGCGTCGCCGAACGCGTACACGAGGCGCAGCTTGTCGAGCAGCACGTAGAAGTCTTCCGGCGTGAGCGCGGCGAGGCGGATCACGGGGCCGCTGTAATCGACGAGGCCATCCGTCGCAAATGCGTTTTCGGCCAGACGCGACTGCAGCGCCGCATAGCTGTACAGGCCGCGCCGCGTGTCGAGCAGAAACTCGGGCGTGCCGCCGAGCACGAAGCCGAGCCCTTCGGCCGTGCCTTGCAGCGAGTCGTTGAGAATGCGCAAAAGCTGCTCGTAGTTCGCGTTGCGCGCCTGCACGTTGGCGAGCTTGTACAGGTTCACCATTTCGTCGAGGCACACCATCAGGCCGCTGTAGCCCGCGAGGCGCACGAAACGGCCCAGCAGCTTCAGCTGGTCGTACATGTTCGCGTCGTCGACGATGGTGCGCACGCCGAGCGCCTGGCGCGCGTCGGTGCGCGTGGCGAATTCGCCGCGCAGCCAGCGCACGGCGTCGCTCTTGAGCTTCTCGTTGCCTTCCTCGAAGCCGCGGCAATACGCGGCGATCACGTCGGCGAAGTCGTAGCCGTTGACCATCTCCGTCAATTGCGACAACTGCGCGCGGATCAGGTCGTCGCTCGCGCGGCCCGTCGCTTTGGCTTCCGTCTTGGCCTGGCCGATGAACTTCTCGACCACGCCGGACAGCGCGCCGCCTTCGGGCTTGGTGCGCGTCGCCATGTTCTTCACGAGTTCCGCGTACAGCGAGCGCGCCTGGCCGCCCGACGCGTGCAGCCGCCGGTCGGGATTCAGGTCGCCGTGCACGGTGACGAGCTTTTTCTCGAGCGCGATCGCGCGCACGAGGTTCAGGAAGAACGTCTTGCCCGCACCGTACTCGCCGACGACGATGCGAAACCCCGAGCCGCCGTCCGCCACGCGCTCGACGTCCGTCAGCATGGCTTCGAGTTCGCGTGCGCGCCCGACCTGGATCAGATGTTGCCCGATGCGCGGCACGACGCCGGCACGCAGGGATTGCAGGACCGCGTCGCGGTCCCTGGGGCGAATCGTTGTCATGCAGCCAACCTCTGTGCGACTTCCTGATTGATTTCGACGGGATCATCACCGTCCGTGAGCGGCTCGTCCCAATGATCGAGCGAGGCCTCGTTCACCTGTTCGATCGCGCCGTCCAGCATCAGTTCGAGATGCGACGCGGCATCGGCGAGCTCGGCGCGCGTCCACGATGCGCGTGTCACCAGCAGGCGCAGGAAGGACGAATGCGCGTCGTCGAGCCCGAGCAGCGCTTCAGGTGCATCCGTCGGCCCTTCCGGCATGGCCGCTTCGCGCGTCGGCGGCGCTTGCTGCGCGAGCGTCACCGCCTCTCCGGCAGCCGCCGGTTCAGCCGGCAGGACGTCCTGTTGCGCGGCGTGCGCAACCGTCTGTCGAACCGTCTGTCGTTCATGCGCCGACACAGGCGCCGACACCGGCGCCGACACCGGCGCGGGCGCGGGCGCCTCGTGCGCTTCCTCGACGAACACGTCGGCCAGCATCGACGACACGCGCGCCGTCTCTTCCTTCAGCGCGGCGATGCGGGCGGCGTCGAGCACGAATTCGTGCTTCGCAGCCGCGCGCTGTGGCGCGCCCTTGTGCTCGCTGATGTGCTCGCTGATGTGCTCGCTTCTGCTTGCCTTCGTGCCGGCCTTCGCGCTGCTATCCGGAACGGGCGCCCCGCTCGCATGCTGGTGCAGATCGGTGTACAGGCGCTGCGAATCGATGCCGAGCAGCCGGTAGACTTTTTCGAGCAACCGAACCTCCTCGCGCGACACAACGCCGTCCGCGTTCGCCGTATGCACGAGGAACGACGCGATGGTCGCCTTCACGTCCGGCGACAGCGGCGCGAGCTTCTTTTTCAGGCCGGCGCTGGCCGTGGGCTGCGCAAGCTGCACGCGATTGCGCGCCTTGAGCCGCGTGCGCTGCGCCTGCGACAGATGCGGCCACGCATCGATCTGCCACTCGATCACGGCCCGCTCGCGCTGCGTGGCGTCGCCGTCCGCACGCGCCACCGTTGCCGCGAGATCGACGATGATGGTCGCGACCTCGTATGCGTCGTCGACGGATAGCGGATTCGGGCCAGGCTCGGCCGCAAATAGCGCGACGGCGTCGGTCGGCTTCGGCGTGCGCGCGCCCAACCGCACGTCAGGCTCGATCGCGATGCCCGCCGCCGCCAGCGCCGTGACGAACACGACGGCCTTGTCGCGCGTCATCTTGCCGCCCGAGCCGAAACGCGCCAGCACCGCGCCGAACGTGCTGACGGCCGTTTCGTGCGCGACGTCGGCGCGAGCGAGCCGATGGCATCGTGCGTGGCCTGCGGCCACAGGCCCGGCGGCAACGTCAGCGTGGCTTCCAGCGTGCCCTGCGCTTCCGGATAGCGGCCCAGATAGCGGCTGTACGCATCGAGCGCGGCGGCGCTTTCGTGCATCAGCAGTTGCAGCTTGTTGCGCGTGCCGTTGACGGCGGCGATGTCGGGCAGACCGACGAGAAAGCCCGGCACGGGCACGCTTTTCAGCGCGCGAAACGACGGCTGCGGCGATGCGTCAAGCTTCGTCCGGTTCTGCGGCAACAGCATGCCCGCGCCGAAGCGGTCGCGGTACTGACGCATGAACACACGGTCGAATTCTTCGGGGCAACGCGCGACAGCCGTGCGCCGCACCATCATCGGATCGAGCTTGACCCAGGCGAGCGCCCAGTCGGCCGGCAGCGGATGCTGGTCGAGCGCCGCCTGTCCGAACGCGACGCGCACGTTCAGCGGCACCTGATACCCCGTGGCGAGCCCGTCGGGCGCCGGCTGCAGATACATCCGCGTGTGCCGCGACGCCATCAGCGCCACCGAATCGAGGAGCCCTCGCACGTGCTTTTGCCAGCCGTAGTTGGCATCCAGATTGAGCAGGCGCCGCAATTCCCGCGCGATCGCGTCGAATTCGTCGGCGCCGACCTTGCCCGCCGCGCCGTCGACGAGCACGCGCCGCTCCAGTCCGTACAGATAGAAGAACAGGTAGCCCGCGTTGATGTCCGATTTCTTGCGCTCGGAGGCCAGCCATTCGAGATACGCGCGGCGCTGCTCCGGCGTGAGCGCGCCATAGCTGAGCGCGACGCTGCCGAGTCCGGCCGCCGGGTCGGCGGCTTCGCGGGCGAGGTCGAAGCGCGCATCGAGCACGCACGCCTCGATCGAATCGGCGTGAGAGCGCCAGCACGTCGCCCGTGTAGAAAAAGCCTCCCGCGATCGTGAGATCGTGGATATCGACGCGCTCGCCCGGCCTCACCCAGCGCGCGGCCACGCGCGCAGCCGTGCGCGCGCCGCCCGGCGCGTGGCCGATGCGATAGGCGTCGGCGGCAGCGCCCGCCGTGCTGATCGATACCATCGGCTCGTCTTCGTATGAGCCGGGAGAACTTGTCATGAAATAGTCTGGCTCCTTCGAGCCCTGTGATATCCGGAAGAAAACCGCGACGCGGCATATGACGCAACCCCGCCACGCCAAGCGCCCGACTTGGGCCGCCGGCGAGGACACGCACCGACGCGGTTCGAACTGCGCCCCCGACAGGCGGTGCGAAGCGCAACGTGTCGTTCGATGCAAGCTTCAGGGAAACATCGGGGAAACATCGGGAAAACCAGCGGAACCCGCACTAGCCGGCCCCCAAGGCGGGCGCCGCAGCGACGGGAAGTGCCCAGTGCACCCGCCCGTCCGGCGCAGGGACGGCCGACGCCAGCCATGCAGGCATCGCGCCGATGACGACGGCTGCGCCCTCCCGATACTGCTTCGCCCGGCTCGTTGCTCTCCCGTCCGCACCGCCCTAAATCCGTTGTCCATCGCGGCCGCGACCTTTGATTATATGTTCTTTTCCGGGATCGCTCCCGCGGCGCCAAAACGGTTCCGCGTAGCCGACGCGACTGCCCGACAGCGCGTTCGGTACCGCCTTGTTTTGCGCAAAGCTTACAGACGACTTGGTGCGCGAGCGCACCATCCGGCCCTAACTAATTCGCATATTTTGCAAGCTCTTTTTGCTAACTGGGGTTACACTCAAGCCCATGCCACGCGCGCGCGGAATCGCGCTTGCGCGCCGCAGAATCGGAAGTCCGACGCGTTACGTTCGACTTTCGCACCGTCTCTCAGGTTCTGGACGGCCCTCGGAATGCCAGAACCTATTCACGCCAGCGGAAGCTGGCGTCTTTTTGTGCGCGGCCGGAGGGACACATTCTGTCCCGCCGCGACCACACCTTGCGCGCCCTGCACGCTTTGCGCACGTTGTGTTACCGGTGCCGGCGCTGCGCCCGACCCGGCCAGCGCGATCGGGCGACGCCGCACCGTGGCGTAGGTGGCGAGCGCGAGTCCGCACCAGATCAGCCCGTATCCCGTCAGGTCGATGGCCGTCAGCCGTTCGTGGAAAACCGTCAGCGCGAGGATGAACGTGACGGTCGGCGTCACGTACTGCATCACGGCCGACTCCGTCAGCGACACGAGCGGCATCGCGTACGCATAGAGCGCGAGCGGCACGACCGTCAGCGGGCCGGCGAGCATCATCAGCACGGCCGCGTCGATGCCCGCCGACGCGAACGCCAGTGAATGCCGCGACGCGAGAAATCCGAAATAGCCGAGCGCGAGCGGCATCATCACGACCGTCTCGCGCCACGTGCTGACGATCGCATTGCGCGTCGGCCAAACCTTGCGGACCAGACCGAGCAGCGAGAACGTCAGGGTCAGCATCACCGCGAACATGGGCAGACCGCCGTGCGCAACGCACTGCACGATGGTGCCCGCAAGGCCGAGCGCCAACGCCGCCGCTTTCAGGCCGTTGAGCCGTTCCTTGAGAAAGAGGATGCCGAGCGCAGCCGACATCAGCGGATTCAGGAAATAGCCGAGGCTCGCCTGCAGCGCATTGCCCGAGACGGACGCGAGGATATACACGACCCAGTTCCCCGACAGCAGGATTGCCGGCAGCAGCGCCAGCGCGAACGTGCGCCAGCCGCCGATTTGCCGCCGCAGCGCGGGCTTGAGCGCAATCACGGCCGACAGCAGTGCAAACGACCAGAACACGCGATGCGCGAGCATCTCCGGCGCGCTCACTGCCTTCAGATGCCAGTAGTACAGCGGCATCAAGCCCCACCAGCACAGCGCGACAAGCAGCGCGGCATAGCCCGGGCCCTCTTTCTGTTTTTGATCGTTAGGGTTCATGGCTGTAGCGCCTCGTCGAGTCGATCCATCAGAAGTTCCACTTCGTTCATGCCGAAGATCAACGGCGGCGACAGGCGCAGCGAATCCGGCGAAGCGGAATTCGGCATGGCCAGCACGCCGCCGTCGATCAGATCGAGCCATATGTCCGACATGCGCTTGTTCGTCGCGGCGCCGGGCGTGAGGCTCAGCGCGAGCCCCTTGCCGTGCACGCTCAGGCGCGGGCCGAAGCGTTGCGCCAGCTGCGCGCGATCAGTTCGCCCATCGCGGCCGCGTTCTCGACGAGACGTCCGCTCTCGACGAGTTCGAGCACGATCAGCCCGCACTGCATCGCGAGCCGGTTGCCGCCGAACGTCGAGCCCTGCACTTTCGCCTTGCCGGGTGCGCCGAACACGGCGTCGAAGTCGCCGTCGTTCATCAGCACGGCCGACAGCGGCACGAGGCCGCCCGTCAGTCCCTTCGAGACGGCGACCATGTCGGGCACGGCGCCGCCCGTCGTGCCGTCCATGCCGATCGCGTCGAAGCCGAACCAGCTGCCTGTGCGGCCGAGCCCGCAATAGACTTCGTCGGCGATCAGCTTCGTGCCCGTCGAGCGGCACAGCGCGGCGAGCCGCGCCGACGTCCGCGCCGTCCAGTGCTGCGCCGACGACGAGCCCGCCACCGGCTCGAACACGACGGCCGCCACCTTGCGGCTCGACAGCAGGTCTTCGAGCGCTGCGAAGCTGGCGGCGTCGACGTGATGGACGTTGCCAGGTTTCCACGGCAGCGCTTCCGTCCAGAATGGATTGCCCGTCATGAACGACGAGAACATCGACAGGCCATGAAACGAGCCGTGAAACGCGACGACGTCGGTGCGCGCGGTGGCCGTCATCGCGAACTTCACCGCGCTTTCGACCGCCTCCGCGCCCGTCGTCGCGAAGAACACTTTCTGGAAGCGCTGGCCGCTGAGCGCGAGCAGCTTGCTGGCGAGCGCGAGTTGCGATTGCGCGCACTCGAACGGGAACACGTTCACCGACGTGTGCTGCAGGGCATGCGCGAAACGCGCGAGCAACGGCGCATGCGCATGCCCGAGATTCGCGGTGCCGAAACCCGCGAGGCAATCGAGCAGCACGCGGCCGTCCGGCGTTTCGATGTAGCAGCCGTTGCCGCGCGCGCCCGTCATGTCGAGGCCCGCATCGTCGAGAAACGTCTCCCAGTACGGATTGACGGGATCGAAGCGCGAGCCGTGCGCCGCATCGCCGTCAGGCGCGCGTTCAGACTTCAAGCGCCCTCCTGCCGTTGCGGATGCCATGAAACTGGAGCCGCGTCTGATCACCATAGAAGAACGCGACGCTCTCCAGTTGCCGCATGTTCACTTCGAGGATGAAAAGCGCGGCTTCCAGGCTGTAGCGCTGCTGCTGCGCGCTCACGTGCGACACGTCGGCGAGGAACAGTCGCGACAGGCTCGGATGATTCAGTTCGTCGTTCGTCTCGCTGTGCTTCGCGACGACGTCGCCCGCATGCAGCGCGTTTTCGACGAGCGAGGCGATGTGCTCGTGCACGGGACTGTGCTGGTCGCGCAAGCCTTCCGTGACCATGATCGACGCGAAGAACGCAGTGGGCAGACGCTGCGCGAGCACCGTGTAAGCGTCGATATATAGCGCCGTCAGCGGCAGCGGCACGGACGCGCGCACGTCGGCTTCGCGCATGCCGAGCGCGACGCAGGTGGCAAGCTCGAACGCTTCATGACCGTACTCTTCCTGAAAGTACTGGAAGAGCCGCGCGCGCAGATTGCGCTTCAGACGCCGCGACAGCAGCGGCCCGAGAATCTCGACGAAGCGGTTGGTGACGTGGTACTGCTCGATGTACAGGCCCTTCACGAGCGGCGTGATCGCGTTGCTCGCGAGCGCGGCCGCTGAGTAGCCGTTGTTGCCGAGCTGATCGAGCGCCCTCAGCAGCAGACGCTCCGCGCGCGCCGCGAGCGCGAGGCCGCTGCACGGTTCGCTCAAACCCTTCGTCTGCGCGGACGTCATGCGCCTGCCGACGCGCAGCGGCGCGATTTCGACGAAATGCGCAAACGACAGCAGATATGTTTCGAGATCGACGGGATCGAGTGATGCGATGTCGCGCAGGCGGTCGGACGTGGAATCGCGCGTCATGGTCGTGGACGTTGTGACCGTCGCGAGATGCCCGCCGGCGTGCCGGGACACTTCGCGCAACACCTGCTGCCACGCGACAATGAGCGGCGGCGCATGACGGCGCGCGTATGAGATCTGGAAATGCAGTGCCTGCAGCGCGAAGTTGCCGGCGAAAGGCGCGCGCGCTTCGTCCGCGTCCGCGTCCGCGTCTGCGTCTTCGTCCGAGAACGGGAACGCCTGTGTCGTTGCGTCGTGGTCGTCCGCTTCGCTCGCGAGCATCCTGTCGACGAGATCGAGCACGCCGCGATACATCTGCACCCGCCGCCCGACGACAGCGCCAAGACGCCGCCCCACGTCGTCGCACAGCGCGATGGCTTGCTGCGCCTCGCGCGCGACGCTGTCGATGCCGGCATCCGTCTCCTCGATCAGCGACAGCGCATCGAGCTGCACCGTCAGCGCGCGGACCCACGCGGGGCAGGCGCCCGCGCCGAGCTTCACCCAGATGTCGGACGAAGGCCGCATTAGCTGGGCAACCACGTCTGCCACTTCGCCACCGCCGATACCTTCGAACGACAGATCGACGATCGTCGCGCTGCCGATCGTCAGGCGCCCGTCGCCCGGCGACATCTCGCACGGCACCAGCGCCGGCCGCGTGTATCGATCGATATCCCAGCGTTCCATGACGGCTCTCAGGCGAAGATGCGCGGTTTGACGATGGACTGTTTGCCGTAGTGATCGAGAATCTGGTTCTCTTGCAGCACCATCGTTTCGATGGCCAGCATGAGGTGCTTTTTCACCGTCATCTGTTCTTCCGGCGAGACTGACTCGATTTCGGCAAGCAGGCTGAGCGAAATGTCGTCGTGATCGAACTCGTCGTTGATCGACGCGTGACGGACGATCGGACGCCAGAAGCCTTCGGGGATGCGCGTCTCGCGGCAATAGTTCGCGAGTTCGATGTGAAAGCTCGCGCTCGGCTGCTCGAACAGGAACAGCAGCGACTTGAAGCTCAACGGGTGCTGCCGCGCGTACACGCCCAGCGACGCACACAGCGCGAACGTCGCGGGCAACGGCACCAGATGCTCGAGGTTGTCGGTGCGGATGGAAACGGCTTGCAGCGACTGACGCAGCATGTCGTCGTGATTCAGCTCCGAGGCGAGAAAGCCTTGCAGCAGCTTCTGCACCTTGACGGGCCCCGCATGCGCGAGCGCGGGCGCGATCAGCCCAGGCGCCTCGCGCACGATGTAGAAGTATTCGAGCGCATAGCCGATCAGCGCGCTCCTTGGCAGCGTACGGTCGCATAGCCCCTGATAGAGCCGCGACTTCGAGTTCGCTTCGACCGTGTCGGCGGCGAATTTTCTGAGCCGGTGATAAAACTCGACGCCCGACAAACAGCCTTTCGGCTCGGCGAACGCGCTCTCCGTCAACAGGCCGAGGCGATCGAACTCCTCGATCAGCCCGTCGATTTCCGGAGCGAGCTCGGGATGGCGGCGCTTGAGCTCCGGGATCGACGTGTCGCCGCGTCTGAGCGAATCGACGAACGCTTTCAGCGCGCCCTGCCCGTCGGTTTCGACGGAACATGACTGCTCGCGATAGTCCAGCGTCAGCCCGTCGTCGTCCTCGATCATCTGCACGCCGGCGCGAAAGCGCGGCGCGGCGAAAAGGTCTGCTGCTGTCGTGGCCCGCATCACGCTTCTCCCTCGACATCGAGCTTGCGCAATAGCATCGGCGACGTCGAATAGTGTTCCCAGATGCCCGCGTAGAACTGGTCGTATAGCTCGATGAACAGGTGCGTCTGCGCGCGCATGCGTTGCACGTCGGCTTCGTTAATCGCGGGAATGCGCGCGAAGATCTTGCGCGTGAGGCTGCCGTGGCCGCCGTTCAGATTGATGTCCGAATGCGCCTTCACGGGCTTGAGCAGCACGGGATCGACGCCGATCCGGTACGCCGCGTCGAGGAAGGAATCCTGCTTGATGTCCTTGCCTTCGAGAATGCCGAGCGTCGAGAAGAAGAACAGCGGATCGCTGTGCGCCCAGAATGCGAGCGCGTTGCACAGCGCCATCGTCTGCGGCAGCGGCACCGTGCGCGCGAGGTCTTCGCGCGTGACACCGAGCGTTCCCAGCGACTTGAGCAGCAGTTCGTCGTGACCGTACTCTTCTGCGTAGAACTCGTTCATCGCGAGCCGCACGCCCGTATTCGCGACATACGACAAAACGGGCGCGTCGAAATAGCTTTCGCGGAACAGGAAGTGATAGTTCTCCACGATCATGCCGTGGACCACGTTCAGGGGAATATCGTCGCGTGCGCCCGCCGACGTGCACTTCTCCCAGAACACGTTCGCATAGAGCGTGCGATACAGCAGTTCGTTGGCGAGGTCTTCGAGTTCGAGCAGCACGTCGAGGCCGCTGCGGGCGAGCGCCGGCTTCACCGCGCGCACCAGTTGCAGCTCCTTCAGACGGTCGAACACTTGCTGTTCATAAGCCGAATGGCGCACGAGCACGTCTTGCGCCTTCAGACCCGAGCGCAGTGCGCGGATGAGGGGCGCCGCGTCGTCACCTTCGGCGGACGCCGGAAATTCATATTGATGCTCGTCGTCTTCGATGACGAGCGAAGGCGACGTGCTGAGACACCTTCCCGCCAGCACAAACGCTTGAGGTTCAAAAATGTCGTCGACCACGAGAGCCTCCGTTCGCGGCCGGCACGCGACGATGCCGGCCAGGTTCATTACAGATGAACGGGAATCAGCACCGGGCGCGCCTTGCGCGGCTTGACCACGACCGTGATCTTCCTGTCTTCCTGCCTGGCGGTTTGCGACTGCGTCTGAGCTTGTTGTTGTGGCGGGACTTGTTGAACCTGCGTTTGCGTCGTCATTGCGATTCTCCTTCGGTTGGCATTAACTTTGCACTGCTTAACAAGCTGTCCACCAAAGTGGCCAGTCCTTCACACCTGGAGCCAGAAACCCAACTCGTGTGGCGCGCAGCATCGCCGCCGCCGTGGCCGCGGGCGATGAGCGCAACAGGCAATCGTGTAGCCCCGTTATCCGTCGTCAATGTCGACCGGGGCGCGGCTTCCACAGCCCGGTTCCGGTTCGCTCAGACGGTGTGTTTTCCAGCCGATGCCGCTCTTCGCCTCCCAATGCGGTCATGCGCGCTGTGGTCGAATGCGTGCCCGAGTGTCGCACTCGAGGCCGCGGCCAGACTCTGCCGACGTGCAAAAGGGAGCGCTCCCGCGATGGGGAGCGCACCTCAAGGTCGATTCAGCCTGGGCGGTCCGGTTGGATTCTCGTTATCGCCGCTCTTCGATGTTGCTCTCAGGTTCTGCTCTCTCAGGTTCTGCTGGGACGCGTCTTTTGCACGCCCTCGGAAAATTTCTCGCTGCACAATTCCGCTTTTGCGATTCCGGACAAAGTGTTCGTTCTTTTTTCACAGTGTCCGCCGAAATTGTCTAATCTTATATAAACCACTGATTTCACACGTATTAGCGCGGACAATCCGGACAAACAAACTCGCTCGTTGGGCCTATTGTTCCGGTAAACTGCCGGGACTGGAATGAACACTTTTAATCAATTTGCGTGAAGTGTTCGGCGAACTTGGCTGAACACTTTGTCCGCAATCAGGTTTGATGAGACCCGCGCGCGGGCGCAAGCCAGCGCTCGGTACAGGGAGGCGAATGAAGATCACCCTCGACGTCGCGACCTCCACGCCGCTGACGGAACAGATCGTCGGACAGGTCGAAGCGCTGATTCTGTCGCGCGAACTGCGCGTCGGCATGCGGTTGCCGTCCATCCGCAAATTCGCGGCGGAGCACAACATCAGCCGCTTTCCCGTGATCGAGGCGTACGACCGTCTCGCCACGCGCGGCCTGCTGCAGCCCAAGCACGGCTCCGGCTACTACGTGGCTGAACAGTTCGACAAGGCGCCGCGCGCCACGCGCGGGCTGGATGCGATTCGCTCGACGCCCGAGTCCGACCAGATCCTCAGGCAATTCGAGCGGCCGGACGAAGTGCTCAACCTCTCGATCGGCTTCATTCCCGAGGCGTGGCGCGACGTCGAAGGCATCGCGCAGGCGATCCGCGAGGCTTCGCGCAAGGACGCGCGCAGTCTGATCGACTACGCGATTCCGCAAGGCGACCCCGTGCTGCGGCTGCAGATCGAGCAGCGTCTCTCGTTCGTCGGCGTGGCGGCGGAGCCGCAGAACATCATGGTGACCAACAGCGCGAGCGAGGCGCTCGACCTCGTCGTGCGGATGCTGCTCAAGCCGGGCGACACCGTGTTCGTCGAAGATCCCGGCTATTTCAACCTGTTCGGGCTGCTCAAGCTACAGGGGATGGAACTGGTCGGCGTACCGCGCCTGTCGACGGGACCCGACGTCGATGCCGTCGAGGCGCTCCTCAGGCAGCACCGGCCCAAGCTCTTTTTCATCAACACGGTCTTTCACAACCCGACGGGCACGAACGTCGCGCCGCACGTCGGCTTCCGGCTGCTGCAGCTTGCGCAGGAGCACGACTTCATGATCGTCGAGGACGACGTCTACGCGGATTTCCAGGCCATTCCGACGCAGCGCCTCGCGTCGCTCGACCGGCTCAGGCGCGTGGTCTATATCGGCGGATTTTCGAAGAGTCTGTCGTCGTCGCTGCGGCTCGGCTATATCGCCGCCGAAGCGGCCCTCGTCAAGCATTTCGTCGAAGTCAAGGCGCTGACGAGCCTGGGCGGCACGCGCTTTAGCGAGCGCGTCGTCGCCGCGCTGCTCGAGCGCGGCACCTATCGCAAGCATCTGGAGCGGCTGCGGCGTCGCGTGAACGGCGCGATTTCAACGGCCGTCGAACTGCTCGCGCATCTGGGCTGGGAAGTGTTCGACGAGCCGTGCGGCGGCACGCTGCTGTGGGCGCGCGTGCCAAGCGTGCCGAACTCCGACGTGTTCGTCGCCGAAGCGGCGCGGGCGGGGATCACCGTGCAGCCGGGCAGCTACTATCGGCCGCACGGCGAGCCGACGCCCTGGGTGCGCTTTAACACGGCGTATCTCGACAACGAGCGCGCAGTGGGATTTCTGCGGCGAGCGGCGGAACTGGGCGAGTGAGAAGCGCCGCACACGGTCGGTTATCAGCCCACCGCTAACCTCGGGCCGTTGAGCACAGACCGCTGAACACAGACCGTCGAGTCAGGCGTGACGGGGAAACGGCGGGCGGACGATTCAGCCGCCCTTCTGCCGCGCGAGCCGCGCGCGCGCATCGCCGAGATTCTCGAAGCGGTCGTCTTCGTCGTTAAACACGGCGATGCGTCCGTGTCCGATGTCGTAGACCCAGCCCTGAATGTCGAGGCGCTTTTGCGCGAGCCGCCCTGCGACGGACGGATGCGTGCGCAGATGCATCAGCTGCAGCCGGATGTTCTCTTCGACGAGCGCCTGCACGAGGTGCTCGCTGTCGACGTTGCGCGCCTGCACGACGCTGCGCGCCGTCTCGGCGTTGCGCAGCCACGCATTGACGGTCGGCATGTCTTCCGCCGTCATGGGCGCCGTGCCCGCGAGGCCGCGCATCGCGCCGCAGTCGCTGTGCCCGCACACCACGATCTGCCGCACGTTCAGCGCCAGCACGGCATATTCGACGACGGCCGACACGCCGCCCAGCATCTCCCCGTAAGCCGGAACGATATTGCCGATATTGCGGCAGACGAACAGTTCGCCCGGATGCGTCTGGGTAATCATTTCCGGCGACACGCGCGAATCGGCGCAGGTGATGAACAGCGTGTGCGGCGCCTGCCCTTGCGCAAGGCTTTCGAACAGCGCCTGATTGGAAGGGAACACTTCGTCGCTGAACTGTTCGACGCCGTCCAGCAGATGCAGCAGGTCCGACCTCGCAGGATCACGAAGCCGACTGATGTTGAGCATATCGTCCGACATGGGGCCGTCTCCCTTCGCAGCGCATCTGAATGTGATGGATGAAGGAGTGTACGACGGGAATGCGTCAGCAGGCGCTCATGCGTCACGCCGAGTCGCCCGGACTACCGCTCGCGCAGCACGGCTGCACGATGAACGCGCGACCTGCACGCGCCATAAAAGAAGCCCCGGCCGGACGTGATCTGAGCGGCGCGGGGCTCGACAAAAGCTCGCCTGTTCTCAAGAGGCAAGCTCACGTTACGCGCGTCAAAAAAGCTGGGCAACCGAAAAAAACCCCGGGCGCCGGGTGGCGGCGACCGGGGGAAGCTCTCTCGCGCGCGACGGGTTCACATCGCGCACGGTCACCACTCTATCGGCTCGTGCGACGCGGATTAAGCCGTCGTGAGGAAACACTCCTTTCCGGGGCGCGCAATGCGCGTCGGCACGTCAGCGGCAACGCTTCGCGCGAGGCGTCACCGGGCGTGGCGGCGCCGCAACTGCGCAGCCGCATCGTCATTTCACGCGCGGCCTCGCGGGATGCACGCGCGCCGCGCATTCCCCGCACACGCCCTGCAACGCGAGCGTCTTGCCGACAAGATGCAAGCCGAACTTCTTCGCGATCACGACGCGCCTGTGGTCGATCGTCGGGTCGGAAAATTCTTCGACGCGGCCGCACACGACGCACACGAGATGATCGTGCGCCCTGCCCGTGTTCAGTTCGTACAGACTGTGATGCTTGCCGAGCGGGACGTTCGCGACAAAACCGGCCTCGACCAGCTGATTGAGCACGCGATAGGTGGTCGAGAGATTCATGCGGTCGCCGTCGGCGGCGATACGCCGGTGAATCTCCTCGGCGCTGAAATGGCCGTGCTCCGCGCGCCGCAGATAGTCGAGCACGGCGACCTGCGCCGCCGTGCCTGGCAGGCCGGCGCGCCGGAGCGCATCGAGAATACGTGTCGGGGAGGAGGAACGAGGCGGCATGCGCGGCCGTTCTGGATCGAATCGTTGGGGACCGGCTTTCAGCCTATGACATCGGCACGAAGTTTTCCGGAACCTAGTTGATTGCGATTCGCATTCGACAGAATGGCCACACACGCGCGAACGAGTGCGTGGCGCAGCGGGACAACTCAGCGCGAACGGCGCCGTCCGGCAGCATCGCCGCGACGCCTGGCCGCATGTTCGGCGGGTTGCAGCACGGCGTCCTTGTGCCATGCGCCGCGCCGGTTGCGCACGAGTTCGGCCGCTTGCCACGAAGCCAGCGCAAGACAGCCGAACACCACTTCGCGCATGCGCTTGACGAGCGCAAGCGATAGCGCCGTCTGCTCGTCGACGCCGAACATCCGCGCAAGCAGCACGACGACGGCTTCCTGCACGCCGACGCCCGACGGCACGAAGAACGCTGCATGGCGTGCCGCCTGCGTGAGCGCCTCGACGGCGAGCGCGCCGCCTGGCGACACAGGATGCCCGAGCATCCACAGCGCGAGGTACACCTCGGACGCGCCGACGGCATACCCGGCGAATTGCCAGATGAACGCGCGCAGCAGCAGAGGCGGCTCGCGCAAGAGCGCATCGATGGCGGCGTCGAGCCGCGCGCCGCCGATGCGCCCGACATCCCAATGCGCGCTGACGGGCAGCCGCGCGCACCAGCGTTCGATGGCATGAAACAGCCCGCCACGCCGCAGCAGCACGAACACGACGACAGGCAGCGGCACGGACAGCAGCAACGCCGCGCCGATCGTCACGAGCAGATCGTCGTGTCCCGTCTGCGCGACGATCAGCACGAGTCCGAGCGCGGCGAACACATACTGGACGGCGAGCGTCACCAGCACCTCGACGATCACCGAGGCGGCGACCACGCCCGTGTCGTCGAGCCGCCAGCGCGCCAGCCGCACGCCGACGATCTCGCCGCCGATGCTCGCCACGGGCAAGAGCCTGCTAACGGCCTCGCGCACCGTCGCGACCCACCACAGATACGCGAGCGACACGCGCTTGCCGAGCAGCACCCACCACGCCTGCGCATCGAGCAGCAGCGGCAGCGCGTGCAGCGGCACGAGCCACAGCAGCGCGAAGCCCGCCGAACGGATGGCGTGCAGCACGTCGCCCACGCCGCCATGCAGCGCGAGCGCGATCAGCACCGCGATGCCCGCGGGAAGGCCCAGCCATTTGAGCCACTTCATCATTCGTAAATGCGTTGCGCGAACACATCGGCGAAACCGCCCGTGATCGCGCCGCTCGCGGCAATCGCCGCGGCGACGCGCGCGGACAGCAGCGCGTCGAGTTCGTCGCTGTGCCGATAGGTCTGCATTGTCGGCGTGATCGGTTCCGCGCCCGCCACGGCGGGATGACTGTAGACTTCGCCGACGCCGTCCGGCAGCCGCGCGAGCGCGTCGAGCAGCGCGGCTTCGTCGAGGTGTCCTGTCTGCGACAGGCCGATCACATAGTCGTTATGTGCGATCCCTGCATTATCCAGTTGCTTGCGCATGCGCGCCATCCAGGGCCTGATCCAGCGCGGCGCGCCCGCTTCGTACGGCAGCCGCATCGCCTGCAGTCCGTAGTCGCGGCCCACCTCGATGATCAGCGCCAGCACCGTCGGATGCAGATGAAAATGCTTGTGCGTGTTCACGTGATCGAGCTTGAGCCCCGTGCGCGCGAACGCCTGGAACTGCGCGCGGATCTCCGCCTTCAGTTGCCGGCGAACTTCGGGCAGCAGAAAAAAGCGAAAGCCGTCGCGCACCATCCGGTCGCCGAGCCGCCCGTGCCGGTTGACGAGCGCGGGCACGAGATGGGTTGCGAGCATCGGCGCGCCATCGGCGAGCACGATATGCAAGCCGACGCGCAGCGTGGGATTGCGCTGCGCGCGGCGCACGGCGTCGAGCGCCGCGGGCGCCGACACCATCAGGCTCGCCGCCGTCAGCACGCCGTTCTGATGCGCGCGCTCGACGGCCTCGTTGATCCGCAGATGCAGCCCGAAGTCGTCGGCCGTCACGATCAGCGCGCGTCGCGGCTTGTGCGTCGCGTCTTGCGACGAGGCTCGCGGCGAACTTCGTGTCATGCCTCGTGAGCCCGCAGGAAGCGGAAGAATTCGACGCCTTCGCGCAGGCGCCGCTTCATCATTTCCCAGCTCACCAGCATTTCGCGGACGATTTCCCAGATTTTCGACGGCCGGAAATAGAACTGCCGGTAGAACTGCTCGAGATGGTGATAGATCTCTTCGCGCGACAGGTGCGCATAGCCGATCGCCGCGAGCTGGACGCCTTCCTTGCTCACCAGGTTGATCACCTTGTTCTCTTCGAGCCAGCCGTTCTCGACGGCCTGCTTGTAGAGCGTCGTGCCGGGATACGGCGCGGCGAGCGACACCTGAATGGTGTGCGGATTGATTTCCTTCGCGTACTCGATGGTCTTCTGGATCGTCTCTTTCGTTTCACCGGGCAAACCGAGAATGAAGGTGCCGTGTATCTTGATGCCGAGCTTGCGGCAGTCTTCGGAGAAACGCCGCGCGATGTCGGTGCGCAAGCCCTTCTTGATGTTCAGCAGGATCTGGTCATCGCCCGATTCGTAGCCGACCAGCAGCAGGCGCAGGCCGTTTTCCTTCATGATCTTGAGCGTCGAATACGGCACGTTCGCCTTCGCGTTGCACGACCACGTAACGCCGAGCTTGCCGAGCCCGCGCGCGATTTCTTCGACGCGCGGCTTGAAGTCGGTGAACGTGTCGTCGTCGAACATGATCTCCTTCACTTCGGGCATGTTGTCGCGAATCCACTTCACTTCTTCGAGCACGTTCTCGACGGAGCGCGTCCGATAGCGATGCCCGCCCACCGTCTGCGGCCACAGGCAGAACGTGCAGCGCGAGCGGCAGCCGCGCCCCGTGTAGATCGACACGTACGGGTGCTTCAGATAGCCGATGAAGTAGTTGTCGATCTTCAGGTCGCGCTTGTAGACAGGCGCGACGAACGGCAGCTCGTCCATGTTCTCGAGGATGGGCCGCGCTTCGTTGTGTTCGATCGAGCCGTCGGCGGCGCGATAGCTCAGGCCCTTGATCTGCGCGAACGGCAGACCTTGCGCGATCTCCATGCAGGTGAAATCGAACTCTTCGCGGCAGACGAAATCGATCGCGTCGCTCGCCGTCAGCGAGTTGTGCGGATCGACGGCCACCTTCGCGCCGACCATGCCGACCAGCACATTCGGCGCACGCTCTTTCAGGTGCTCGGCGAACAGCGCGTCGGTCGGAAACGACGGCGTGCTCGTGTGGATCACGACGAGGTCGTATTCCTGCGCGATCGCGAGCGACGCGTCGACGGACAGGCCGTCGGCGGGCGCGTCGAGCACGCGGCTGCCCGGCACGAGGGCAGCCGGCTGCGCGAGCCACGTCGGATACCAGAACGAGCGGATCTCGCGCTTGGCCTGATAGCGCGACCCCGCGCCGCCGTCGAATCCGTCATACGACGGCGCCTGCAAGAACAAAGTCTTCTTCATGTTCGCATTTCCACGAGTTTTTGATTGAGCCGACCGCATGCGACGCGCGCCGCGCATCCGTGCGTCAGTGTCCTTCCGTTACTTCGAGTGCTTCGACAGGCTCGCGCCGGAAAACCGCCGCGTTCTCCGTCTCCACGACAGGCACGCGCACGCCGCGCCACACCACCGTCGAGCCGAATGATCCCGCCACCCATTGCGCAAACAGCAGCACGTCGCGCACGGGCAGCAGCGCGAGATCGCGCCAGAACCCGTCGCGCCCGCCGCGCATCATCGAATGCAGGATGACACGCGCGGCGATGCCCGCGACTGTCGCCACCGCGAGCCCGCCCGACAGCATGGCGTGCGCGCCCTGCAGCGCATACGCGAGCCATGCGCCGCACAGCATCCACGGCAGTGTGATCGTCACGAACAGGAATGTGAAGCCCGCGCGATTCACCGAGCGGATCGTGCGCAGCCAGCGCGTCTCGCGGTCCCAGAGCGCGCCGAGCGTGTTTTCCGTCACGTCCGTTTCGACGACGACGGGCGACAGCACCGTTTGCAGTCCCAACTCGCGCACGTGGCCCGCGAGCCAGAAATCGTCGGCGAGCGTGTTGCGCAAGCGCTGGAAACCGCCGATGCGCTCGAGCGTCGTGCGCCGTAGCGCGAGCGTCGCGCCGAATCCGAAGCGCGTCGAGCCGAACAGATGCGCGACGCGCACCGACGGCACGAACCATTCGTTGATGAACTGCGCACCCACGCGCGACCAGTACCCGGCGATGCCCTTCGCACGATACAGGCACGTGACGATGCCCACGCGCGCATCGGACAGCGGCGCGCACACGCGCATCAGATAGTCGGCCTCGACGGCGATGTCGCTGTCGGCGAGCACGAACACGTCATGATGCGCCCACTCGGCAAGGTTGATCAGATTGCTGACCTTCAGATTCGTACCATGAATGCGCGGATCGACGACGAGCGAAATCCGGCATCGCGGATACGCGGCCTGCAACTGGTGCACGATCGCGATGGCGGGATCATCGTCGCGCGACACGCCGCAGATCAGTTCGAAGCAGGGATGCGTCTGCTCGCAGAATGTCGCGAGGTTTTCGAACAGACGTGGCTCGGCGCCGCACAGCGGTTTGAGCACGCTGACGGATGTCGGCGCGGCAGGTCTTTCGGCAGCAGCAGCGCGCGCCGCCGATACGAGCGATGCCATCACCGCGAGCACGGCATACGCCGCGGCGCCGAACGCCAACGCTGTCGGCAGCCAGTAAAAGTGCAGCAGCGTGTCCTGCATGATTTCAATCGCTCCGGCTTCGAATAAGGATGGCCATCAAGTCAACGTCACGGCCACAGCGACCATTCGGAGACCAACTGGCGGCGGCGTCACCAGCCCGTTGCATCGACGGCAACGTAAGGCATCCCGGTGAAACGCAGATGAAGCATCACGAGTCCCCGCGCCGGACAGACACTCGATACGCTCACGGCGTCGCGCGCCGGCCCGACAAAACGTGCGTGACGGCGCTTCACAGCCGCGCGGAACGCGACCTGTGCCGCATGGCGCGTCGCCAGAACGACAGCCAGCAACAAGACGAACGTAAGGAGCCGGAACGACGTTGTCTCGAACAGCGTCTGCGGATACCGGCTGAAAACAAGCAGGCTTACGACAGCGGCGTCGATCGTCGTCGCGGCAACGGAGGCAGTGACGAGATGCGCGCGGATCATCTGAACGGTGGTTTGCTTCATTACACGACCGGCTCGACAGGGTGCGCACCGGGCGCTGCTTATTGCGCGAATGTGAAGCGAGCGTGACGGTGCGACGGATTCGGGCGTGTCCACGCTCGTGGACACGGCACACCGATGTTAGCGAGACGAATCTGAAGGGAATATTAAGCCCCTCAATGGTTGAAGCCATTCATTCACCTTGCAGCGCATTGCTGGCAGCTTGCGCATCGGACGCCAGAAGAGGCACGCATCGACGGGCGTCGATGCGGCGATGCTAGCGGCGTGATCCTGAAGAAATCCTTAAGGCCCTCGAATCACGGTAAGCGCGAAACCACCCACGGCATTCCCGCGCTAGACTGCCGTGGAACACGTACATTGCCAAATCCATGCGCATTCTTCTCATTGAGGACGACGACCTGATCGGCAGCGGACTGGAAGTCGCACTGCGCAACGCCGGCTTTACCGTCGACTGGGCGCGCGATGGACAGCATGCCGACCTCGCGCTCGCCACCACGCACTATGTGCTGGCGATTCTCGACCTCGGCTTGCCCAAGCTGTCCGGGATGGATCTGCTCAAGGCCCTGCGCTTGCGCGGCGACGCCACGCCCGTACTCGTGCTGACGGCGAAAGACACGGCCGCCGACAAAGTGCACGGTCTCGACGCCGGCGCCGACGACTATCTGGGCAAGCCCTTCGATCTTGCCGAACTCGTGTCGCGCTGCCGCGCGCTGATCCGCCGCTCGCAGGGACGCGGCGCCGAGCTGATCTCATGGCGCGGCCTGAGCGTCGACCCCGTCGCACAGACAGTATCGAAAGACGGCGCGCGCGTGCCGCTCACCGCGCGCGAATGGGCCGTGCTGATTCACCTCCTGACGAATGCGGGCGTGCCGCAGCCGCGCGCGCGCATCGAGGAAAGCCTGTATGGATGGCACGAGGAAGTCGAGAGCAATGCCGTAGAAGTGCACGTGTCGAACCTGCGCAAGAAGCTCGGCGTCGACGTGATCCGCACCGTGCGCGGTTTCGGCTACATCGTGGACAAGAACTGATGCGAACGCGCCCGACGTCGATCCGCCGCCGCCTGATGGGGCTGATCCTCGTCAGCGTCGGCGCGGTGTGGGCCGTGATGTTCGCGTGGAGCGTCAACAATGCGGCGCGCGAAGTGGACGAATGGGACGACGCGCGCCTCATCCAGCTCGCGCATCTGCTCGTCCAGCTCGACGGCCCTGACCTCGCGCGCCTCGCCGCCGCGGGCCTCGACGTGCGCAACGAATACACGCGCGCGTCGCGCGCGTGCACGACGACTCAGACGCGCAACCGCGCGACGCGCTCTTCGAGGTGCGCAACGCGGCGGGCGAAGTGATAGCCGCGAGTCCGGACATCGCGGCGCTGCGCGAGCCGATCGCGCGCGACGAAACGGCTGAAGGCGTGCACAGGCTCACGCTGCACGGCGAATCGTGGCTCGCATACGCGCTCGCCGACAGCGCGACGGGACGCCGCGTGCGCGTGCTCGAACCCGCCAACCTGCGCAGCGATCTGACCTCGGGCGTCTCCAGCCGCATCGCACGACCGATCGTCTTTGCGCTGCCCGTGCTCGCCCTGCTCGTCTGGTTCAGCATCGGGCACAGTTTCCGGCCGCTGTCGGCGATCTCCAAGGCCGTGCGCACGCGCGATGCGCGCAATCTAGAGCCGATCCACGTCGATCCGTCGCCCGCCGAAGTGCGGCCGCTCGTCGACGCCATCAACCAGTTGCTCGCGCGCGTGCAGCAGTCGATCCAGCGCGAACGCGCCTTCACGGCCGACGCCGCCCACGAGCTGAAAACGCCGCTCGCTGCGATCAAGGTCCAGGCGCAGGTGGCCCTCGCCGCGCACGACGGCGCGCAGCAACAGCAGGCGATGCAGCGCGTGGTTCAGGGCGTGGACCGCAGTGCGCATCTCGCCGAGCAGCTGCTGCTGCTCGCGCGGCTCGACGAGCGCGAGACGCTCGTACATTCACGCGTGCGGCTGCACGAAGTCGCGAGCGAGGCGGTTGCGTTTCGCGCGCCGCATGCCGAACAGAAGTCGATGGCCGTTGCGCTGACGGGCGAGCGCGACGCGGAAGTCCACGCGGACCGCGCGCTCGCGCGCACACTGATCGACAATCTGCTCGACAACGCGATCAAGTACGGCGACGTGGGCGGTCGCGTGCACATCAGCGTGCTCGCGGACGCGCAAACGGTATCGGTGACGGTGTCCGACAACGGCCCCGGCGTCAACGACGAGGAGCGCGCGCGTCTGACCGACCGCTTCTTTCGCGGCGCGTCGGCTTCGGCGAGCGGCAATGGCAGCGGCCTCGGCCTGTCGATCGTTTCTCGCATCGCGGCGCATTCGAACGCGCGGATTCATATCGGTTCGGGCATCGGCCGGCGCGGGCTCGCGGTGCAGATCGCGTTTCCGCGCGCGCCCGATTTGCGAGCGAAGGCCGCGGAGAAATCGTGAGCGCATGAGCGGTCGACGTAATCGGCCGACACGCGAAAGCATGCGTCTGTCGGTCCGTTTTCAACAGCTGGGTCCCGTATGCGCGCCTCGAGTCGGGACACACGCGTGATTAACTGCAACAGCAGCAGAAGCAGGAGTGAAAGCGGACGGGACGGCGCCATAGCCGCGCATCGTCCGACGACGCGCGCGGAAACGGGCTCAGGGAAAAAGCGGCAAGGACATCGGCCGTTCGACGCCCGATGACTGCTGTCGAGCGGGCCTCGCGGCGCGGGGCTGATTGCGGGACTGAATACGGAGCGTATCGCCGGGCTTTTGCTGGCGCATCGCCGAACTCGCGCGCTCGAGGCCTCGGCGTACGCGGGCCAGCGCGGACGAGAACGATGCCGGCTGCGCCATCAGCGACGGCAACGAAGCCTCCAGTTCCATCAGCAACATCGGCAAGCTCGGCGCCGGGGATGGTCGGGTCTTCCGTGGTCGGTTTGTCATGGACGCCTCTCGAGAACGCTGCGCGCACTGTAGCACAGTGCCGCTTCGCGCTTCCCGGGCGGGACGGGTGGCATCGCGCAGCGCCTTTGCGCGGCGTCGGCGCGCCAGACAGAGCGCTATATACCCAACGAAAAGCACGGAAACCGACAGGGGCGCTAGACGAGCGCTTCGTCGGCGACGGCGAGCATCGTGCCGCGGCATGCAGGCGATCCGCAGCGGCAAACATATTGCCGGCGTGTCTCTTCATCCTCGGGATCATCGACGCACAGACCGTACGAAATCAGCAGCTCCTCGCCACACTGGATATCGACCGCCGCTTCGATGAACACGCGCCCGTCCACTTCGACGGCCTCGCAGTTCGCACTGCACGCATGATTCAGCCACCGCGCGCTATTACCGCCGATGCTGCCGTCGATCACCCGTCCATCGGACAGCCCGAATACGAATGTATGCCCATACTCGCCGCTGCCCTGCACGATGCGCTTCGCGGCGCGTCGCCATGACGTCACCTCGCCCTTGTACTCGATGATGCGCTCGCCGGCTGCGAGCGTGCATAGCGCGAACACACCTTTGCCGTGAATCGGCGACCGCCTGACTGATAAACGACGCATGGGCTGCTTTCGATGAGGGACGATCGATGCAGTATAGGGCGCGAAAAAAAATCCGCTGTTATCGATGTGCGTATATTCGTCCTCGCGCGCGCATCGAAATCGTGAGGATGCGCCGTTGCTTCCCTCGCCTGTCGCAAGGGCGTTGCCGCTATACGCGTCTGACGGTCGCAAAGCTCATGGCGATCGAACCGCGCGCGTTTGCGCTGCGCGGCTCGAATGTCGCGGCACCGGCATGCGATGCGCGCGCGAGCCGCGCATACAGATCGGGACGCCGCGCGTCGAGCCAGCGCTGCCCAGGGCTCGTGCCGATCAGCGCGGGATCGAGGTCCGCGACGATCATGCCGTCCGTCGGCTGCCCCATGTTCGCCTCGCGCGACGATGCGCCCGAACGGATCGACGATTGCGCCGTAACCGCCGTCGCTGTAGACGACGAACATACCGTTGTCGAGCGCACGCGCGGGCAAGGCGTGGCGCGTCCACGCGTTCGTTTCGTCCGCTTCGCTGCCCATCGTCGCCGCGTCTGGGCACGCGTGCGGCGCAACCAGCAATGCCGCGCCGAGCAGCGACGCCATCCGCGCGTTCTCCACCAGATAGTGGTCGCCGCCCACCAGCACCGCGAGCCGCCAGCCGGCGGGCGTATCGAACACGGTGAAGCCGTCGCCGCGCGCGATGTGAGGCTGGCCGTCCGTCTGCAGCATCCGGTGCACGTGCCGCTCGCCGCCCGGCAGGCAGACGGCGTAACTGTCATATAGTTCGCCGCTTGCCGCGCGCTCGATCAATCCGACGCCCGCCGCCACGCCCGTGCGGTCAACGGCAGCGGCGACGGCGCGCACGCAGGGACTGTCGATGCCCACCGCGAGCGCCTTCAGCTCCGCGCGGTGCGGCCTGCGCGCATCGCCGGCCGATGCCGTGCGCGAATCGATACCGCCCGTCAGCGACGCTTCGGGAAACACCGCGAGCCCGACGCCCGCGCGCGCCGCGCATTCGATGTGCGCGACGACGCGCGCAACGTTATGGTCGACGGCACCGCGCTGTGCGGCAAACGGAATCGAGGCGACGCGCAGCGTCGCGGCAGGCATGGAGCACATGATGGAGATCGCGTTGACTCAACAGGATGGCTCTATTGAAGCGTCCGCCGTTCGATAAGTAAAATGAATAATCTGATCGAAACGATAACGGTGAAGAATGGAAATCCGCCTGCTGCGCGCGTTCCTGACCGTCGCGAACTTGCGCCATTTCGGCCGCGCCGCTGACGCCTTGCACCTGAGCCAGCCTGCGCTGAGCAAGCAGATCGTCGGCGCTCAGCGAGCGTCGGCGGACGCCTGTTCGAGCGCGGAAGGCACGGCGCCGAGCTGACGGCGTTCGGCGCGGCATTCCTGCCCGACGCCGAGGCGCTGGTGCGCGAACTCGACGACGTGCTCGCCCGCGCGCGCGAGGCAAGCGGCGGACGGCGCGGCCATCTGCGCATCGGACTGTGCCTGTCGACGCTCACGCTCGCACCGCCGCTGATCGCCGCGTATCGCGCGCAGCATCCGCACATCGGCGTCACGCTGAATGATCTGTCGTCGGCGGAACAGACACGGCGCATGTTCGCGGGCAAGCTCGATGTCGGGTTCGTGCGCTTGCCGGCGGCGCCGGGACTGTCGGCGTTCGCCGTGATCGACGAGTCGCTCGCGCTCGCCGTTCCGCAGCAGGCGAAGTGGAAGCGCCTGCCCGCAAAGCTGGAGGAATTCAACGAGCTCGGCTTCATCGCGCTCGCGCGTCATCGCGGGCCAGGCACGGCCGCGATGATCGACGCGTGGTGTGCGGAACGCGGCTTCACGCCGCGTGTGATGCAGCAGGCCGACGATATCCAGTCGGTGCTGGCGGGCGTGGCCGCGGGCGTCGGTGTCGCGTTCGTGCCGTCGCGCGCGCGATCTGCTGCGCGACGCCAAGGTGTTGCGGCTCAAGGATGCCTCGGCGCAATGGCGCGTCGGCCTTGCGTGGCAGACGGAGCGCGACGATCCCGTGGTGGCGCGCTTCGTCGATTACGTGCGCGCCGCGATGAAGCAAAACGCGCAGGCGGCGCGCGCCGCGGTTACGGCGTGACGATTACAGCGTAAGGCGTGCTTCGAGTCCGCCGCCTTCGCGGTTGCGCAGCGTGAGCGTTGCGTTCATCGACTGCGCGAGCTGCTTCGCGATCGCGAGGCCAAGCCCGGTGCCGCCCGTTTCCCGATTGCGCGAACTCTCGACGCGATAGAACGGCTGGAACACGGCTTCGAGCAGCGATGGAGGAATGCCGGGCCCGCGATCGAGCACCGTGATGGACAACTGGCGCTTGCGCCCGGGATCGACGCAGACATCGACGGTAACGGCGCCGCCGCCCGAATACTTCAGCGCGTTGTCGATCAGATTGCCAAGGATGCGCCGCAGCGCCTGCGGACGCGTCGTCACCGTCTCGCCGATGTGTCCCGTCAGCGACACGGGGTCGCCCGCATCCGCGTAGTCGCTGACGATGCTCTCCAGCAGCGCATCGGGATCGATCCGGCAGGGCTTTTCGTCGGCACCGTGCAGCGTGCGCGCGTAGGCCACCCCCTCACGCACCAGCAACTCCATTTCCTTCAGATCTTTTTGCAGACGCGCACGCTCCGTTTCGTCGTCGAGCAGATCGGCGCGCAGCCGCATGCGCGTGATGGGCGTTTGCAGATCGTGGGAAATCGCCGCGAGTATCTGCAGGCGCTCGCGCATATAGATGCCGATGCGCGCCTGCATCGCGTTGAACGCCTTCGACGCGCGCGCCACTTCTTCCGGGCCGTCCTCGGGCAGCGCGGCGGGCGCGAGGTCGGGGCCGAGCGTGTCGGCAGCGCGCGCGAGCCGCTCGAGCGGCCGCGTCGCGAGCCGCACCGCGAGCCATGCGCAGCCGGCGAGCAGTGCAAGCTGCGCGGCGAGCACGAGCGGCAGCCACGGCGACAGCGGAATGCCGTGCATGGGATGCATGTCGATGGTGAGGGGCGTGCCGTCGCTCAACGTCATATGCACTTCGAGATGCTCGGCGTCGCCCGGCACGGCATTGGCTGTCACGTGATACTTCGAGCCGACGTCTTTCGCGATCGATTCGCCGATTTCCTGCGACAGCTTCGCGTCGGGCGGCATGCCGCTCGTGCCCTTGCCGAGCACGAACCGATAGCTGCGCCGCGCGAGCTTCGGCAGCCACGCTTCGCGCTCGGCGGGCGTCAGACGGTCGAGCAGCGCAACGGAACTGGTCACTTCCTGACCGATGTAGCCGACCATCACATGCATGGTCGCGTCGTTGCGCTCGGTCACCGTGAGCCACACGGAAAGCGTCTGCGCGGCCAGCAGCCCGGCGAAGAAGATCAGCGACAGCCGCACGAACAGCGTGCGCGGCGCCCACAGCGCGCGCAGCGGGAGCGAGGCGGTGTTCATCCCGCGCTGTCCTCGGCCGTGACGAGCGACGAGAACACATAGCCCTCGTTGCGCAGCGTCTTGATATAGCGCGGCTCGCGCGCGTCGTCGCGCAGGCGCTGGCGCACGCGGCTCACGAGCAGGTCGATCGAGCGGTCGAACGGTTCCGTCTGGCGTCCTTGCGTGAGCGTGAGCAACTGGTCGCGCGTCAGCACGCGCTGCGGATGATCGACAAACACGCGCAGCAGCCGGTATTCGGCGCCGCTCAGCGCAACCATCGTGCCGTCGCTGTCGATCAGGTTGCGGCCGATCGTATCGAGCCGCCAGTCGCCGAAGCACAGGAAGTGGGCCGTGCTCTGCTGCTCGTTGCCAGGCGGCATCATCCGCGCGCGGCGCAGGATCGCGCGGATGCGCGCCAGCAGTTGCGCACGGCGAACGGCTTGGCGAGATAGTCGTCGGCGCCCATTTCGAGCCCCACGACGCGGTCGGTCTCCTCGCTGAGCGCCGTCAGCATCAGGATCGGGATGTGCTGGAATTCGCCCGCGCGCAACTCGCGGCACAGGTCCAGACCGCTTTCGCCGGGCAGCATCAGGTCGAGCACGATCAGGTCGGGGCGCTCGACGGCAAGCGCCGCGCGCATCTGCCGGCCGCCCGATGCGAGCGTCACCCGCACGCCGCTCTTGCCCAGATAGGTGCCGACCAGTTCGCGGATGTCGCGGTCGTCGTCGACGATCAGAACGTGATCCGTTTTATCCACACAAGGCTCCTTCCGCCGTTGCGCCTGTTGATGGTCCGCTTATCTTACGCGTCGCCGACGACCGACAGGCTCTTGCCGTCCGACACCGACGCCTCGAGCGCGTACGGATCGACGTCGTCCAGACAGCCGATGTTCACGCGCCACAGGTTCGGGTCCTTGCGGGTCTGATGAAACGGATAGATGCCGCAGTGCTTGCAGAAATAGTGCTTCGCGACGCGCGTGTTGAACTGATACAGCGTCAGGCTGTCCTCGCCTGACAGGATGCGCAGCGCGCCCGACGCAAAGAACGGCGTCATCAGCGCGCCCTTGCGGCGGCACAGGCTGCAGTTGCAGCGCGCGGCGGGCGTAACGGGCGTTTCGACTTCGAACTGGACGGCGCCGCAATGGCATGAGCCGTGATGAATAGGGGAAGTCATGGCGTGCTCCTCGATGCGATGCCGCCTTTATACCCTGGCGCTGATCGGGCGATGTGTCCCAATGTATCTGGCTGGTACAGCGATACAAAATCGCCGCTCAGGCACGCGTGGCGGGGCTCGCGGGCTCGCAGGGCTGCAGGTTCGCAGACAGTGGCGGCGGCGTGCGCGTCGCCGCCGCACGGGGCCGGCGCTGCGCGCGCTACTGGCTGCACCCGTCCTTCGCGTCGGGCGCCCTGACGGCCGTCAGATCGAAATCCGCCTCCTGCAAGCCCTTCGGACTCGTCTCGACCCAATGCAGCTGCGTGGGCGAGCGCACGAGGCCGACACTGCCCGTGTACGTCCACGCAATCGGCGAAGGCTGGGTGCCCGCCAGTTCGATCGACGTCGGCGTGAGCTTCAGATGCAATAGCCGTCCATCCTGTGCCGGCGTATACGCCCGCGCGCCGATGACCGCGATGCCCGCCTCGCGCACGGAAGCCGGCATGCAGTCGAGCGTCGCCGTCGTGTTGCCGTCCGCGTCGACCAGTTGCGCGAAGCCGTGGCCCTTGTCGTCCGTTGCGACGACGATGAAACGATCGACGGTCGGCACATACGCGGCCGCATACGTGTAATACAGCAGCCGGTCCGCGATCACGCGCGGCTCGCTCAACACGCCCGTCGCGGGATCGAGCGTCGCCACCTTCAGCCGCGCGTAGGTCTCGCCGCTCACGTACTGCTGCCACACGAGCAGCGCGCGCGTCGGCGAGCCCGCGATCATCGGCCACCATTCGCGCACGCGCGGCGCAACCTCGACGGCCTGCAGCAGCGCACCGTCGGCGTCGTACGTCTTCGCATAGACGCCCTTGCCCGTGCCCAGATTGTCGACACCGCCGCCGTCCACCCAATCGTTCGAGTAGAACACGACGAAGCGCGAGCCGACGGCGGCGACGTGACCCGAGTGACCGCCCGCCAGCACGTCGTTCGGATAAGGCTTCACGTCTTTCAGACCGGACGTGTAGACGCCGTAACGCTGGCTCACTTCATTGGCCGTATTCCAGCCGTCCTCGAACGACACCATCACGCGCCCCGTGTCGTTCTGCGCGACGGAAACGGGCTCCTGCGCTTCCGGCCGGCTGATGAACACGCGCGGCCGCCCGAGATTCGCCTGCTGCGGCGTCCAGCGCGCCACATAGACATCGTGCGTCCAGTTGCGGTCGCGGCCCGGGCCGCGCGGCGGCAGGCCCGAACTGCTGAAGAACACGGTCGTCACGCCCTGCGCATCGGTGATCGCGCCGATGCCGTGCTGCCAGGCGCGCAGATCGCCCGACGGCACACGCGCCGTGCTGGCGGCGGACGCCGAACGGGCCGGCTTCGTGCCGGCCGCGCTCGCGCCCGGCACGGCATGCGCAGCGGCCGCGACCGCGAGGGGGACCGCGAGTACTGCAAGCATGGTCCGCATGGGCGCCCTTCACTCCACCGTGACCGACTTCGCGAGGTTGCGCGGCTTGTCGACGTCGGTGCCGCGTGCGCAGGCCGTGTGGTACGCGAGTAACTGCAGCGGCACCACGTGCAGGATAGGCGACAGCGGGCCGTAGTGCGCCGGCAACTGGATCACGCGCAGCCCGTCGCTGCTTTCGATCTTCGTGTCCGCATCGGCGAACACGTACAGCTGGCCGCCGCGCGCGCGCACTTCCTGGATGTTCGACTTGAGCTTTTCGAGCAGCGCGTCGTTCGGCGCGATCGTGATGACGGGCATCTCGTCGGTGACGATCGCAAGCGGCCCGTGCTTCAGCTCGCCAGCCGGATACGCTTCGGCGTGGATGTACGAGATTTCCTTCAGCTTGAGCGCGCCCTCCAGCGCAATCGGGTAATGCACGCCGCGTCCGAGGAATAGCGCGTGATCCTTGCGCGCGAGCGCCTGCGCCCACGCGACGATCTGCGGCTCCAGCGCCAGCACGCTGTTCAGCGCGGCGGGCAGATGATGCAGCTGGCGCAGCGCCTGCGTTTCGTCGTCGGCGCGTATGCGGCCGCGCTCCTTGCCGAGCGTGAGCGCGAGCAGGAACAGCGCGACCAGTTGCGTCGTGAAGGCCTTCGTCGACGCAACGCCGATCTCCGGCCCCGCGCCCGTCAGATACTGCAGTTCCGTGAGCCGCATCATCGAGCTATGCGGCACATTGCAGATCGCGAGCGTATGGTGATGACCGATCTGCTGCGCGTGCTTCAACGCGGCGAGCGTGTCGGCCGTCTCGCCCGATTGCGACACGACGACGACCATCGCGCACGGATTCACCACGCTCTCGCGATAGCGATACTCGCTGGCAATTTCCACCTGGGTCGGAATGCCCGCAATCGATTCGAACCAGTACTTCGCCGTCAGTGCCGAGTAATAGCTCGTGCCGCATGCGAGCAGGAGCAGCGAATCGACCTCGCTGAACGCGTGCTGCGCATTCGCGCCGAACAGCGCCGGGGTGATCGCGCGCACACGTTCAGTTGCATCGGCAACCACGTCCGGCTGCTCGAAGATTTCCTTTTGCATGTAGTGGCGATACGGGCCGAGTTCCGCCGCGTAGTGGCTCGCACGCTGCATATGCACTTCGCGGCGCACGCTCTCGCCGTCGCGATCGACGATATGCGCGCCGTCGCACGACAGCACGGCGACATCGCCCTCTTCGAGGAAAATGAAATGCTCTGCCGTGCCCGACAGCGCCATCGCGTCGGACGCGAGATAGTTGCCCCGCTCGCCGACGCCGACCACGAGGGGCGAACCGGCACGCGCGCCGATCACGCGGTCCGGTTCGCTCTTCGCGAACACGGCGATCGCATAAGCGCCGCGCAAGCGCAGCAACGCGCGCTGCACGGCTTTTAGCAGGTCGCGCGACGCATCCTGCTCGCGCGTGTGATGGATCAGATGCGCGATCACTTCCGTGTCGGTCGCCGATTCGAACACGTATCCGAGCGCCTTCAGCTCGTCGCGCAGCGGTTCGTGATTTTCGATGATGCCGTTATGAACCAGCGCGATCTCGTCGTGCGAGAAGATCGGGTGCGCGTTGTCCGTGACGGGCGCGCCATGCGTCGCCCAGCGCGTGTGCGCGACGCCGATCGTGCCCGACAGATTCGCTGCCTCGACCTGCCCGGCCAGATTCGCGACGCGTTCCGTGCTGCGCACGCGGCGCGGCGAGCCATGCTGCAAAACGGCCACGCCGCATGAGTCATAGCCGCGATATTCGAGCCGCCGCAAACCTTCCGTCAGCACGCCGACGACGTCGCGCTGCGCTACTGCTCCTACGATTCCGCACATGTTGGTCTCCGTGGTGCGTGTCTTGTCCTGGGCAGCGGCGTGCCTACGCGGCCTGGCGCTCGAACTCGGGCACGCTCATCACGTGCGAGATCATGCCGTCGTCGTCGTGATACGCAACGAGGCAGCGGCCGGCATCGCCTTCGGGAATGTCGTGCGTCGCCGGTTGCGGGGCTTCCGCCGCCTCGGGCATGCGGCGCACGCGGCTCGTGTTCAGCGCATCCATCTGACGGCCGAAGGTCCACAGCACCATCGACAGTACGACGATGCCAATGCCGACGATGCCCGGCATGAATGCGTCGAGCGACATCTCCTCTTCGCTCGCGTTCGCGAGACACCAGCGGATATAGACGGCCGCCAGCACCCACGTGCCCAGCACGAGCGCAGGCCGCGCGAAGCGATACCACGCGACGGAGCGCATGGCTTGCGCCTTGCTGCACTCCGTGGCGAACTGCGAGACGGACTGCTTCGACACATCGATGATCGGGTATTCCATGTTGTATTTCCCCTGTCCTGATTGTTGGCTATGCGGTAGTCACTGCGTTGACGTCATTCCGACTGCGGCGCTGCGGGTTGTGCGAGAAGCGGTGCCGATGCATCGGCCGTCACGGCGCCGCTGGAGCGGATGCCGCGATCCGGGCTGACCCAGCGCGCGCGCTTTCTGCGGCGCTGGCTGACCACGCCCGGCAGCGCGATCACGGAGGCGATCATGCTGATCGCCCAGAACGCGGCGGGATACCAGACGGTGTCGATGAAATAGCGCATCAGGTTCTTGTCGTAGCGTCGGTCGATCAGGCAGCCGAGAAAGATCTGCGCGCAGCAGGTCGCGAACAGCAGCACGCCCGTGCCGCGCGGCACGAAGGCGAAACGCCACGCTTCCGCCAGCGGGAACAGCGCGGTGGCCGCCATCATCACGAGCGTGAACAGCATGCAGTACGCCCACACGATGCTGATCGCGTACTCGACGAAGATCGGCCACATCATCATGTTGCGGCGGGACAGCACCGCGCCCGCGTACTTGAAGAGCACCTGGATGCCGCCCTTGGCCCAGCGCAGACGCTGCTTGTAGAGGCCGCGCAACGTCTCCGGCATCAAGATCCAGCTGAGCGCGCGCGATTCGAAATGCACGCCCCAGCCCTGCACCTGCAGCTTCCAGCTGATGTCGATGTCTTCCGTCAGCATGTCGGAACTCCAGAAGCCCACTTCCTGCAGCGCGCGCTTCCTGAACATCGACACCACGCCCGACACCGTCAGCAGACGCCCATACATGTGCTGCGTGCGCTTGATGAGACCGACGATCGACGAGAACTCGCCCACCTGCATGCGCCCGAGCAGCGACGAGCGCGTGCGGATGCGCGGATTGCCCGTCACGGCGCCGACGGAGGCGTCGTCGAGGAAGTGGCGCAGCATCCAGCTGATCGCTTCCGGATCGAGCAGCGAGTCGCCGTCGATGCACATCAGGTACTCGGCGTCGGACAGCATCGCCGCCGTCGTGAGGCCGATCGCCTTGCCTTCGTTCTGATGCTGGTGCACGACGACGAGCTTCGGATACACGTTGACGAGCTGGTTCAGGATCGCGCCTGTGTCGTCCCGGCTGCCGTCGTTGATCGCGATGACGTTGTAGTTCGGATAGTTCAGCTTGTCGAGGCACGCGATCACTTCGCGCACGTTGTCCGCCTCGTTGTAGCAAGGCACGACGACGGACACCTTCGGATAGGCCGCGAGCGGCGGCGCCGCCTTGCGGCCCGCATCACGGCGCTCGATCAGCAGATAGTGCAGCAGTCCTCCTGCCATCCACAGATATGCCATCAGCAGCGGATAGTAGAAGACGAAGTTCGAGATGACGCTCATTACATTTTTCATTGTGGTCCCCTGGTCCGGGTTGGCATCGCTTTGATCGACATGCATCGCCCGATGCTCAACCCAACATCCCCTGATTCGATCTCAACGTGCTTTGCACCGACATCACGTCGCGCAGCACGGTCGTGTCCGGACGGTTCTTCAGGAAGTCGTCCGGCCCATAGCCGAGATGCACGACGCCCGCCGCGTTGAGCCGCTTCATCTGCGCGCGCAGCACGGCCGCCTCGACGGGCTGCTGCGTGTCGTGGTTGATGGCGGGCAGCTCGAACACCGTCTTCATGGCGGCGCCCGGCTGCTTCATCACCGTTTGCCGCAGGCTGTCGAGCCACGCATCGGACAGGCGTTCGTTGCCCACGGCAGGCGCCGCTGTCAGCGCGACAAAGTCGTAGTTCGCAAGCGACGAAGCGAGGCTCAGCGAGAAATTGCGTTCGGCGTTCGCATCGAGCGCGGCCTCCGCGGGCACGGTGCGTGCCGTCAGCACGTTGCCGCCGCCCTGATAGGCGCGCACGCGTTCGGCCAGCTGGTTCGTGAACGCGTTCAGATAAGCCGTCTTGCCTTTCGCCCAGCGGTCCATCAGTTCGTCCGATGCGCGAATCTGGGCGAGTTCGCCGGGCAGTCCCCACGAGCGGTAGACGGACATGGCGGGCGCGCTCACGTCTTCGTATGCGTTCAACGTCGCGTCGGGGCCGAACACGACACCGTTGAAACTCGAATAGCGCGTGAGGTCGTCGTAGAGGTCCTGGATCGTTTGACGCGCGACGGGATCGAACGGACTCAGGCGCGGCGTGCGGCCCTGCCGCGCATCGCGCGGGCTGTTGGCGGCCACTTCGACGACATGGCCCGCGGCGGCATGACCCGTCGGCAGATCGAACGCGAGCAACGGCATGCGTGCGTAGACCTGCACACCGGCGCGCGTGATGAGTTGCCATGCGACGCGGTTGAACAGGTCGGCGCGCATCGGCATGTGGCGGTTCGGGTAGTACATCGCGCGCGCCACGCCCGTGTTGTCGGGGTCCCAGTAAGCCTTCAGGTACACCGACTTCGGCTCGAGATCCTTGATGCGGTCGAGCAGACGGCCGAGCTTCTCCTCGCTCCTGTTCGGATCGATGTCGTACATCTCGTCAAGCGACACGTTGACCACGCGCTCGACGGGATTGTGCTCGCCGCGATACAGACGTGACGAACGCATTTGCGCGATCAGCGTGCCCACATCCCAGTCGTACGAGACGAGCAGACGGCGGATCTGCGTGAGCGGCACATCGGGCGTGTTCGGGCCGTCGTCGAGCGTGAAATGCACCGACATGCCGAGCGCCTGCGACGCCTTGATCAGCGCGGCGTTGTACATCCCGTACGGCCACACGGCCGAACGCACGGCGACGCCCGTGCGATCCTGAATCAGATCGACGCTCTTCTTCAGGTCGTCATGCACGCGCGCCTGATACTCGCCGTCCGTCTCGTAGCGCGCCAGCTGCGGGTAGTACAGATGCGCGCTCGCGGCGGGCAATTCGTTGCCCTGCGGGTTGGCGAGCGCGCCATGATGCATGTCGTGCGTGTGCGACGCGACTTCGACGAGACCCGAGTTCGCCATCTCGCGCAGATCGTCCCAGCTCATGAAGTAGCCCGGCGGCATCACGGACTTGTGACTGATGCGCACGGGGTCGCCCGCGGGCGTATCCGTCCAGCGCGTGACGACGCCGATCAGCGCGGGATAGCCGTACTGCTGCAGCAGCGGGAATGCACGCGTGAACTGGCTCTTGTAGGCGTCGTCGAAAGTCAGCAGCACGGCGCGCGGCGGCAGGCGCGGCCCGCCGTTGCGCGACGCGACGATCTGGTCGACGCTCACGGGCCGGAAGTCCTTCGCCTTCAGCCACGCGAAAATCGTGTTGAGCGTCGTGGTGCTGATCGCGCAGGTATCGGCAACCGTGCCGACATCCGCGTGCAGATCGTCGCGGATATCGTGGATGGCCAGCACGCGGAACGTGAGGCCGTCGTCGGCGTCGGGCTGCGGCAAGCGGTCGAGCGTGATGCGCGCCTGCGCGGCGGGCACGGCGGCAAGGCCAGCGGCGAATGCAAGAAAACGTCTGCGATTGAGCTTGTCCATGATGACCTACAGGGGAATGTTCAGGTTCAGGTAGATGAGCTTGCTGGTCTCGCGCGTATGGTCGAGCCGTTGGCTCGACAGGCCCAGGCCATACGCGAGGGACGCGTGCGCGTTGAACTGCCACTGCTGTTCGAGGCGCACTTCCCACAACATGCTGTTGCCGATATCCGTTTGCCGGTAGCCGCCGACCGTCGCGTAAACGCGGTTCGCAAGCGACTGGTCCGCATTGCGCCACGACGTCCACTGGTACATCGCGGTGAGCTGCGCGGTCATGTCGCGAGACGGCGCGAAGTAGGCCGTGTTCGCGAGCGTGTTGCTGCTCGTGTTCAACTCGACCCACGTCGCGACGAGATGGCTCGGCGTGTTGATCAGGCGCTCGTACCACGTGCCTACCCACGCCTGGTTGAAGTTCGTGTCGCTGTAGCGCGAGGCGCCGTAGCTGAGATCGAAGTAACGATAGTCGTCGATGCTGTAGCGCACGCTGCCCGTCGCCGCGCGGCCCGTCACGCCCACCTGGTAGGCCTTCCACGGCAGCGTGTTGACGTTGCTGTCGACGCCCGCAGAAAAGCGCCAGCGGTCGTCGGGCGCGTAGCTCACGCTGCCTGCGCCGCCCGTCTTCGCCTGCCCTCCCGTCGAGCGGTCGACTTCCGCCGCCGCGTCGATGCCGTGAAAGCGGAAGTCCGCGCCGATGCCGTTGCGAATGCGGCTCACGCTGTTGCCGTCGCCCGTGTTCGCGCGACCGCTGAACTGATGCGCGAACACGCGCCAGTAGTCGGCGAGCGGCATCGAGTAGAGCTGCGTGTCGATGCCCCAGTTTTCGTCGGCGAGAACGGAGTTGCCCTTCTGTCCGTTGCCCGCGACGATCAGCTGCGGGCTCTTGTATGCCTCGTAATCGCGCTGGAACGTCTTCACTGTGTTGTTGTCGGGGAAGCGGTCGCTAAAGGTCGCGTTGACGTCGGCTGCGCGATCGTACTGACCCAGTTCGAGCGACGTACGCCCGAGTCCCGCGAGCGTTTCGATGTCGCCGGGGTGATCGACCAGCGTGCCTTCGTAGACCTTCTGCGCTTCGTGCGGCCGCTGCTGCACGAGCGATGCGTCGGAGCGCGCGCTGATCAGCGCCGGGTCGAACGGCGCCTCGTGACGCAATTCGTCGAGCGCGGCGACGCCCTCGCGCGTGCGGTCCGTGTACAGCAGGTACTGCGCCTGCAGTTTCTTCACGCGGCCGTAGTCTTCGTTGATGTCTTCGGGATGCTCGGACAGATCCGCGCGAACCGGCGTGCTGGCCGTAATCTGCTTGAGCAATTGCTGCGCGTTGTCGTAGCGGCCGGCATCGAGGTAGGCGAAGAAAAGTCCTTCCTGCACGTCGATGCGCTTGAGCGCGTGCGGCTCGAGAGAAGGCGTGAGCGGCTCGATGGGCGTCTGCAACGCATGTTCGTAGGCAGGTGCGGCTTTGCGCGGCTGGTCCAGATACGTGTACGCATCGCCTGCCGCCGCATAGGTGCGTGCGGGCATCGGCTGGCTCGAACGCGACAGGTCCTCGTAAAGCGCCGTTGCTTCCTGCATGCGGCCGACGCCCTGCAACGCAGCCACTTTCTCGACAAGAATGGAACGGCGCACGTCGGCATAGTCGTCCGATGCGGGCATGCGCGCGAGCATGTCGTCGATATGTGCGAGCGCCGTCTTCGTCTGCCCGAGACGGTCGGGCTCGTCCGAAGCGAGCGATTGCTGCCGGCCCCAGTGAACTTCCGTTTCGACGACGAGCGCTTCGAGCTGGAAGAGGTCGTGATCGGAGAACACATCGCGGCTCGCACGCGCCTCCTGCAACGCAAGCTGCGCCGCGCCCGCGCCGGCTTCCGCGAAAATGCGCTTGCGGAGCTGATCGCGCTCCGTGTCTACCTTGCCTTGTGCGACTTGTCCTTCTGCGACATTCCCCGTGGATTCGGACGCAGTGGTCGGCTGCGCGGCGCAGTAGTCGCGCGCAAGCAGCATCAGCAGCAAGGCGGTCGCCTTGACTGCGGCGTGCTTGTGTCGGCTAGAGCGTTTGGTTTTCATGGTTCCTCGCTTGTCGATGCCAACTCCAGACAAAGCGAGTCCCTGCACCATGCGAATGGCGCATGGAGAGCAACAACGTCGCGTGGCCCGGTGAAAGGCGGAGTTCAGCGTCTTGTTTCGATGTTTCGATGGCCGGTTGTTGCATCGCGCACCGGCCCCCGTCCATTTGCGCGGCGACGTCTATAGCGAAGTCCGTACCAGCACCCCGCTCCACCTTCTGGCTCATGGGTTTGACAGACAAATCACGCTGCAAGCAAACCGTAATTCGTCAAATACGTTTCATCGCTGAACCCATCAAGCCGTGCCAGGCAACTCCATAGCGAGGTCCGATGAATCGAAATGGCGCGTGACATCTCGCGGAAAGCCACGCGCTGCAACAAGCATGCTTGTGCATCGCAACAGCTTTGACGCTTTGATTCAAACGTGAAACAGCGTGCACTGCGCGCCTCATTGGTCTGAAGCAAGCAGCAGTGCAAAGGTTGCACAAGGTGGTTGAACGGACGTCGACGATCAGGCGTGAAATCGTTTGAGACGCGCAGGGAGATTCGACGCATCGGGCGATGCGCGCACGAAAACACCTGCAAAATAAGGATGAAAACGCACATCGCATGTTCAGATGCAATGCGGGAAGTGTGCGCTGGCCCACTAGAGCACTGTCTTCATTTCATGTGCGCCAGCGTACAGAGCGGGCTTTGCAGCCTCGGGTATCGTCTCGCTGCACAATGACGACGAACATCAGCGTGGGCCTACGAAGGCACCGCGAGCAACGCATCGCCATCTGCCAGGCAATGCGAAATAACAGATGATGACGGGGTTATCGATGAACTTTTGAGACCGCCTGGGAAGCGGACGCCGCACGTTTGCGCGAACGACCGCTCCCGTCACGCATCCGCGCGCAAGCTCGAATCGCGAGTCATAACGTCAGATCAAACGACCGCACGAGCACGCCAGGGAGCTTCATCCCGCCCGTCGCACGTTCGCCCCATGTCCAGTCGTTCAACTGCAGTTCGGGCTGCGCATCGATCTGTTCCAGTTCGCTGCCGAGCATACGATACAGACTGTCGTCGAAACGCATTGCCGCGACGGGCGCGACGATGCGACCGCGTTCGACCCAAAAGGTCGCGAAGCGCGTCATACCCGTCATGCGGCAATTCATCCGGTCCGAGAAGTTCACGTACCAGAGGTTGCCGACGTAAAGGCCCGTGTCGAGCGCGCCGAGTACATCGCCGGACGCAAGATCGCCGCCTTGCATCGACAGCGCCGCGGGAGACTCAGCCGACGTTGCGCCGTTTGGCACAAGGCCATATTCGCGAGCGGTGCGCGCGCTCGTCAGTTGATGAACAGCGCGCCCCGCTTCGATCAGCGGGACGCTTTCGCGGCGATAGCCGTCGCCGTTGAAACGCGGCGTGATGTCGAGCGAGAGATCTTCCGTCAGCGCGACGCGCGGATCGAGCGATACTTCGCCGATGTTCAGGCGATAGAACTCGCTGCGCGCCGTCGCTTGCGAGCGCGCGGAGAATGCACCGGGCGACACCGCCTCCATCAACTCCTGCATGGCGGCGGGCGCGAGGTAGGTTCGATAGCGGCCCGGTGTGAGTACGCGCGGCTCGCCGGCGAGAAAAGGCAGACGTGCAGCCGCTTGTTTGACTTTGCCGGCGAACACAGCATCGCTCCATGTGTCGCCTGCGTAATGGCTTCGGATTGCGCGGCCGCTCGCGTCGTACAACGACCAGCTGAAATTGAAGTTGTCGACTTCGTACCAGCCCCTGCTGCCAAGCGACGATGCGAAGCCACGTGAGATGGCGCCGCCCGCGTAGAAGCCGACGAAGTCGAGTCCGCGTGCGTAGTGCGCGACGAGAAGCGGCAGTGCGTCCGGTGACGGCAGCGTACCCGCGCGTTGCGTCGATTCGGACCAGACGGCCGTATCGAAGAGAAGGTGCGGGTCGTCGGACGCGTCGCGCAAGCCATCGCGCAACGCCGCGATGGCTCGTGCCACGGCATGCGTGTCGGCTCGCATGTCGCCGCATGGCGTGAGCGTCGCGTACGCTTGCCGTTGTCCGTCGATCAGCCTCAACGTCAGGCTGGCTTGCGAAACGTGGCCTGTCTGCCGAACCTTGCCTTCGTTAAAGCGGATGAAGTCGGACTGCTCGGAAGAGAATGATGTCAGCGCGATTTCATGCCCGTTTAGCCGATGCTCGATTTCATTGGCGAGCGACATGAAATACGCGTGCATAGCAGAAGAGGAAGAAGAGGAAGAATGTGGGCTGTCTCGCATCATGCCCCTCCGAATACGTCGACCTGGCTGAACACACAGGCAGGCGACGCGTGACCGACGCGGATGATCTGCATCGGCTCGCCCTTTCCGCACATCGACGTGCCGTAGACGCCGCGTGTCGCTTCGTTACCGACGGCGACGAGACTGCGCCAGAAGCTCGCTGAAATGCCGCGATAGTTCGGCTGACGCACGATCTGCGTGAGCTTGCCCTTCTCGATCAACTGACCGTACTCGCAACCGAACTGGAATTTGTTGCGATGGTCGTCGATCGACCATGACGTGTTCGTGCGCATCAGGATGCCGTTCTCGATGTTCCCGATCATCTCTTCCAGCGAACTGTCGCCGGGCTCGATGTTGAGATTCGCCATCCGGTCGATGGGCGGCCTGTTCCAACTCGACGCGCGCGAGTTCGCGACGCCCGCCAACCGCGCGCGCTGCTGCGACAGCGAACCGCCGAGCGGGCGCATCAGCACGCCATCGCGTATCAGATACTCGCGCGCTGCACGGGTGCCGTCGTCGTCGAACGCATAGCTTGCGGCCTCTTCGCGCTGCGCCGGATCGAACGTCACGTTCAGCAACTCGGACCCGTAGCGGTACGTGCCGAAGTGCTCGCGCTTCACGAAGCTCCAGCCCGCGAAGTTGCGTTCGTCGCCGAGAATGCGGTCGAGTTCGAGCGGATGACCGATCGATTCGTGTATCTGCAGCATCATCTGATCGGGCATCAGCAAAAGATCGCGCGGACCGGATGGACAGTTCGGTGCGGCAACCAGCTGCAACGCCTCTTCGGCCACGCGCGCGCCCGCGCCGTCGAAGCCGAAATGCGCGAGCACGTCCAGGCCGCCCTGCGCGAGCGTGCCGTAATCGCCGCCAAGCGTGCGCACCTGCGTCACGCCCTGCGCGTGCGCCGTCACCGACATCTGCGGCAACAGAAATCGAAAGCGTTGATCGATGCGAATGCCGTCGCTCGTCAGATAGAGCTGTTCGCTGTGCGTGATCTGCACGGCGGCCGTGCGCTCCACGATGCGGGCATCGCCATTCGCTGCGGCGCATTCGTACTGCAAACGCTCGAGCCATTCGCGCCGGGTGGGCAACGTTTGCGCGATGGCGGGCGATTCGTAGACGCCGCTTTCGGCGGGACGGGCAATCTGCGAATGATCGATCAGCGATACGGATGCACTTGCCTTCGCGCGCTGTGTCGCGATCTCTAGCGCCGCCTGCAGGCCGCGCTCCGACATGTCCGCTGTCGCGGCATAACCTGCGCCTGCGCCGCTCCACGCCACCAGCATCGCGCCGCGATCGCTCGCGAGGCGCATCGGCTGTGCGACGTCGTTACGGACGGCGTGATCCTCCGTACGTTCGTCGACGATGCGCAGCGACCAGAAGTCCGCTTCGCTGCGCAATACATGCGTCAAGCGGTCCAGCAATGAATCGACCATATAGCTGCCTCGTGGGTGTCATATGCGAGTGCGAAGATTGCCGCGCCCAGCGGGCGCGACGACACGCGGCCATGCTGTATGGTACGCGACATGCGCGATGTGTTCAGATACACACTCAGTGCGTCGAAACGTCTGCCACTGCACATAAATCCGCGCGGCGGCATGCAAGCAGAAACGCGCTTTTTACGTTTTGCGCCTGTTTTTCAGGGGTTCTTTATGTTGGTGGGCGTGCGCAAATTGATGCATTTTTGAACCATCACCTCGCAGCTGATGCGCGCCGATGCGTGGTTCGACAGAGTCGATGCGCGTTCGCTCACACTTCGTGCGAGTGCTCAAAGCGTGTCGATCGGCTATATGTGAATGAATGGCGACGGGATCATCGGGGAGAAAACGCTTCAATGCGGTAGCGGCAGCCGGCGAACGACGACCGCCAACTCGCGCAGCGGCCTGCGCGGCGGCTTTCGCTACTCAAGCGACGCGTGGTTCGTGGCCTGGCACCTGCGCGTAATCGAAGGTCGGGCGCGCGTAGAAAAAGCCCTGTGCCAGCACCTTTGGCCATTGCACGAGCCATTGCGCGAGCGCCTTCGTTTCGACGCCCTCCACCACCACGGCGACGTCCAGGCGCTGGAGCATCGACAGCACGCCCGACACCACCGTCGAAGCGCGCGGACATTCGGGCACACGGTCGAGCATCTGGCGCGCGACCTTGACCGTGTCGACATCGATCGTGCTGAGCAGCGCAAGCGACGAATAGCCCGTGCCGAAGTCGTCAATGGCGAGGCGCATGCCTGCTTCGCGCAGCGCACGCGTCAACGGCGGCGCAGCCAGCAGACGCGTTGCGTCCTCCGTCTCGACGAGTTCAAGCTCGAGCAGATCGGGTTCGACGCCGTGAAGCCGCGCTATCTGCATCACAGTGGCAGCGAAGTGCTCGTAGCCAACGACCCCCGGCGGCACGTTGACGGCGATCGGGCACACGGACTGCCCTTCGCGCTGCGCGTGCGCAATCGCGCGGCACGCACCGTCGATCACGTGATAGGTCAGTTGCAGTGCGACGAGGGGATGGTCGAGCGCAACAAGAAACGCATCGGGAAGCAGCAAGCCGTAGTCGGGATGCATCCAGCGGATCAGCGCCTCAACGCGCGCGAGGCTTCCCGTTTTGACGTCGTAGATGCCCTGAAAGGCGAGTGGAAATTCACCGGCGAGCAAACCTTCGCTCACGCGTTGTTCAAGTGTGGTCATCGGGCGCGGCAAGTGCGGCGCCGTGTCCGTTGCATCCGTGGCAGCGTGGTGGTTGTTCCCGGCAGCGTTGGCGTGGCGAGCGTCCATCGTTGGATTGAGCGTGCGATTGGATGTGGATGGGATCGGCTTTCCACACCCGTCGCACGTTTCATACCACGTGAACGGCCGTGCTCGTTCAGCGCGGCGAAAGCCGCGCCGCGCCTTGCTCCGCGGCCTGCCGGGCATAGGGTACTCAAGGCACTGTCCGGCAACAAACGTTTCGTGCGCGAAACACGGGCGCGACACGCGAAGCGAGCCACCGCGCGCGTTCTTTTGCCGTTCTCCTCGCTTGCCCGCACTGCGTTTGGACTGTCAAAAGTGCTTCAGGTGGGAATCGATTGGCGTATTCACATTACCTCCGAGGTAATCGATTCGCGTGGCGCCCCGGCGATAAGCTCATCTCATTCGTCAACGACCGGGAGAACAGCATGTCGACATTCGCCGTTGCGCACCTGCATGAAGTGAAGATGGGTTCGCAGATCGTCGAGTACCTGCAGCGCATCGATGCGACGCTTGCGCCGTTTGGCGGCCATTTCGTGCTTCACGGTGGCCGTTATGAAAGGCTCGAAGGCGATTGGCGCGGCGATCTGATCGCCATCGAATTTCCGAATCGCGATCTGGCGCGTGCGTGGTACAGGTCGGATGCGTATCAGGCGATCCTGCCGTTGCGCATGGATAATTCGATCGGCGATGTGATCCTGATCGATGCGGTCCCCGCATCGCACGTCGCAACGGATGTGCTGTGCGAATGAACATCCACACGCAGGGAGCGGGAAGCGTGCCGTGCGCATGCGCGCGGCACCGCATCCGCTGAATCCATCATCGCGCTCAGCTGCCGAAATACACGGTGCAATAGCTAACCGGGCCGACACACGACGACATGCCCGCAGGCGCGCCCGTAGCAGGTATCCGGGAACCCGCCGCGTGCGTGCCCGACATGCCCGCGCCCACGCTCTCCCGGGCCGACTTTTGTTGCGCGACCTGTTGCTGATAGATGGGCGCGACATCGGGATAGGACGCATCCGTCACGAACTGCGATCCGTTCTGCTCCGCCTGAATCAATTCCTGCCGCACTTCAGCGCGCGTCTTTTCCTGTGCGAATGCGTTCGTTGCGAAACCCGTCGAAACGACTGCGGCGATCGTGGCGGTCAACAGTGCAAGCTTCTTCATTTCCAGCTCCTTCAGATTTGAGGTGACAGATGCGTCGCACGATGTGTGGCGCTTCACGGTGATGAACAAAGCGACCTCGAAATCTATTCCCGCTTTTTTTCATGCTCGGTCCGCCTCGCTGCAACCCGAAAGCACAACGTGCAGATGGAATAAACCGCGCGGCACCGTGTTGGCAGGCGAAGAACGTCACCGACAGAATCGAAAGGAGCATTCGCGATGAACTCAAAGACCCGAGCGTCGGCGCCACGCTGCATGGCCTGCAGATACGCCGCGATCGGTGCGGCCGTATGCGCGCTAGCCGGCACGTTCGCATACGCGGGCGGCTGGCTCACGCCGTCGCGCCTCACGACGTACCGCATCATCAATCAGTTCCAGTACGACAACGGGACGCACCTGGGTTATCGCCGCAACCACGCCAAAGGGCTGTGCGTCGAAGGCTATTTCGACAGCAACGGCAATGCGTCGTCGATTTCGCGTGCACAGGTATTCCAGCCGGGACGCACGCCGGTCATTGGACGGTTTGCGATTCCGGGGGGCAATCCATCCGCGCCCGATGCCAGCGTGCCGGTCCGCAGCATGGCGCTGCTCTTCACGCAACGCGACGGCCAGCAGTGGCGCACTGCTATGAACTCCACACCTGTATTCGCCGTGCGCACGCCCGGGCAGTTCTATCAACAACTTGTCGCCGCGCAGCCTGATCCGAAAACGGGCAAACCCGATCCGGCGAAGTTGAGGGCCTTTTATGCAGCCAATCCAGAAACACGGCCGTTTCAGGAATGGGTCAAAACGCATCCCGCGTCGTCGGGTCTCGCTAACGCCGCTTACTACAGCATCAACGCATTTCGCTTCGTCGACGCAGGCGGCCACGAGCATGCCGTGCGTTGGGCCGTCGAGCCTGAAACGCCGTATGCACCCGTCGATCCGCAAGAAAAGAGCGACCCCAACTTTCTGTCGAAGCAGCTGGAAGCGCAGCTCGCACACGGTAGCGTGCGTTGGCACCTGTTGGTGACGGTTGCAAATGCGGGTGATCCGACCAACGATGCGACCCAGCAATGGCCATCCGACCGGCAGCGTATCGATGCCGGCGAAGTCGTGCTCGAACGCAGTTCGCCGCAATCCGATGGCGTATGTCGCGACGTCAATTTCGATCCGACAGTGTTGCCCGACGGCATCACGACATCGGATGATCCGCTGCTTGCGGCGCGCTCGGCAGCCTATGCCGTGTCGTATCAGCGGCGCACACGAGAAGAAGCGCTGCGCGCCGTGCCCGCCACACCGAACACTGAACGGAACGCATCATGACGCAAACGCCTCGCCACTTCTCCGCACTCGCGCGCCTGTTGCACTGGACGATGGCCGTGCTGATTCTCGCGATGCTGTTTATCGGTGTCGCGATGGTCGCGACTGTTTCGCACGCGCACTCGACGCTCATCGCGCTGCATCGTCCACTCGGCGTTGCGCTGCTCGCACTTGCAGTGATTCGAGTCGGCGTGCGCCTGAAAAACGGCAGCCCTGCTTTACCGGAAGACATACCTGCGTTGCAGCGTTTTGCGGCCATGGCATCGCACTGGATGCTTTACGGACTGTTCATCGCCATGCCGTTGATCGGCTGGGCGATGGTCTCCGCGGGAGGCTATCCTGTGACGCTGTTCGGCGCATGGCATCTGCCCGCGATCGTGCCGCAGAACGTGGATCTGTTCGCGTTGTTGCGCGCATTGCACACGTGGCTCGCATTCGCACTGTTCGCGACCATCCTGGCGCATATCGCCGCGGCCCTCTTTCATGGACTCATTCGCCGCGACGGCGTATTCTCCAGCATGGCTCGCGGCGAACGCTAAAGCCTGCGCAACACCAGGTGCAATGTAACGGCGGCAGCGCCAGGCCGACATCGAGGAGATACAGCGTGTTCCAACAATGCGAATGGTTCAATGAACCGTCGACGTGGTCGCTCGATGGCGACACGCTGCATGTGACGACCGATCCCAACACCGACTTCTGGCGAAAAACGCATTACGGGTTCACACGCGATTCGGGTCATTGCTTCGGTGTTCTAATGAAAAATGACTTCACAGCGCAAGTGCACGTGCGCGGGCAGTTTCATGCCCTTTACGATCAGGCGGGTTTGCCAGTCGGACTGGGCGATCGGTTCGGCAATCGCACCAACAGATGGCTTCTGGATGCGCGCGACCGTGACACAAGGCGTGTTGCGCATACAGCATTCCGTCGATGGAAAAACGTGGCCACTCTTGAGGCTTGCGCCCTTTCCCTCTGCGCCGCGCTACTTCGTCGGCCCCATGTGCTGCACGCCCGAGCGTGGCGGCCTGAACATCGCGTGTTCTCGCTTCACGGCAGGCGTGCCGCTGCAAACGGATTTGCACGACCTGAGCTGAACGTCTCGACGCGCAGCACGCCTCACCGTTGCATCAATCAGGCCGAGGCAGCGAAGCTCGCCTTGAGTGCCTGGTAAATGCTGCGGTAACGCGCAAGCCTTTGCGCGAGCAGCGGCGCGAGTGCGCGATCGGGCTCGCACGACTCGAGCGTCGGCGCAGCGAGGCACACTTTGTCGATAGCTTCATTCGTTACCGCGAGTCGCGCGAGACGCGCCGCGCCTAGCGCCGCGCCCACATCGCTGCCTTCGTGGCGATGCATCGTGATACCCGTTGCCGTCGCGCACAAGTTGGCCCAGAACGGGCTGCGCGAACCGCCGCCGATAAACGATGCATGCTTCAAGGTCGTGCCCGCGCTTTGCAACGCTGCATACCCGTCCGCCATTGCAAACGCCACGCCCTCCATCACGCTGTATGCGAGGTCGCCCGTCGTGTGCGCGCCTGTCAAACCCCAGAACACGCCGCGTGCATTTGCATCATTGTGCGGCGTGCGCTCGCCGCTCAGATACGGCAGAAAGATGGGCGCGGTAGCGGGAGCGGCCGTGCCCGCGAGATCGGGCAAGCTCGCGACTTCGCGTCCCACGACCTTCGATAGCCATCCGAGGCTCGATGCCGCAGACAAAATCACGCTCATCTGATGCCAACGTTCCGGCAGGCAATGACAGAACGCGTGCACGCCTTGTGCGGGATTGGGCGCGAAGCGATCGGTGCCGGCGAACAATACGCCCGATGTACCGAGCGACAGAAACGCACTGCCCGCTTCCGCGACGCCCATCCCGATCGCGCTGGCTGCGTTGTCGCCAGCACCGCCGCACACGACCACGGGGCCCGTGATGCCCCATTCGCGCCGCAGCGTGTCGTCCAGTTGCGCAGCTGGCGCGCTACCCTCGACGAGGCGCGGCATATGTGCGCGCGTCAAGCCTGTCGCCGCGAGCATCCGATCGGACCAGTCCCGCTTCGCGACGTCGAGCCACAATGTGCCCGACGCGTCCGACATGTCCGATACGAAATCGCCCGTCAGCCGCCACGCGAGATAGTCTTTCGGCAACAACACCTTGGACGTCGCACGAAAAACATCAGGCTCGTGCTTCGCGAGCCACAGGAGCTTGGGCGCGGTGAAGCCCGGCATCGCGAGATTGCCCGTGATGTCGCGCGACTCGGGCACCAATGCTTCGAGTTCCGCACATTCGGCGAATGCGCGCGTGTCGTTCCAGAGGATAGCCGGCCTGAGCACGGCGCCATTCGCGTCGAGCAGCGTCGCACCGTGCATCTGTCCCGACAGACCGATGCCGCGTAGCGCGGCAAACGCGCCGGGATTGGCGCCGCGCACAGCAGCGACGGCGTCGAGCGTAGCCTGCCACCAGGCTTGCGGATTCTGTTCCGACCAGTGCGGGTGCGGCTGCGAAACGTCGAGACGGACGCCGCTCGTTGCGAGCGTGGCGGAGGCGTCGTCGGTCAGAATTACTTTTACCTCGGATGTGCCAAGGTCGATTCCCAGAAAAGTCACAGCACGCCCCTCTCTGTCTGCAATGAAATGGACGCCGCACGCCGACCCTCGACGACTCGTCAGCACACGGCCACGCGTTCACCGAAAAGCGTTTTGATCAGCATGCCCGTTGAACGCAAAAGCGGATCTGCGCGGGCATGCCAGTCTTCCTCCACAGCCGCCCGGCCAACGCTGGCGGGCGCATGCACGACTTCTTCAAGCGAAACGTTACCACGTCGTCCGCTTTGCGCACGATCGCGCGCGCCTCGTCCCACATTTGCGGGACTAATGGCGTTGCCCATTTTCGATGAATTTGACCGGTTGAAATACGCGGCCGACACTCGATAGCAATGCCTCACTCATATCAGACGAACACCACATGGCATCCTGCCCGCCACGTCCAGGCGGCACGGCCTCTCGAAGACACGACGTTGCGCAAGATCGTGATCGCGTCCGTCGCGTGCAACGCGATGGAATGGTACGACTTCTTTGTTTATGGCACGGCGGCCGCGCTCGTGTTCGGGCAACTGTTTTTCCCTGTGGGTGCCGATCCTCTGATCGACACCCTTGACGCATTCGCCGCGTTTGCGATGGGGTTTGTCGCGAGGCCCTAGGCGGAGTCGTGTTCGGTCACATCGGCGATCGCTATGGACGCAAGGCTTCGCTCGTCTGGACGCTGCTCATCATGGGCATCGCGACGTTTGCGACCGGTCTGCTGCCGACATATGCACGGGTGGGTGTCTGGTCCCCGCTCGCTCTCGTCGTCTTGCGGCTGTTGCAAGGCGTTGCATCGGGCGGCGAGTGGGGCGGCGGCGTATTGATGATCAGCGAAAACGCACCGCCGGAAAAACGCGGCTACTATGCAGCGTGGAGCCGTTAGGTGTCGGCGGAGGATTCGTGCTGACATCGGGTGCTTTTCTCGCGGCATAGGCGCTGACGCATGACGCTTTTATCAGTTGAGGATGGAGGCTGCCGTTTCTGGCGAGCATCGCGATCTTTGCAATCGGCGTCTATATCCGCATAGCTTGCGGGAGAGCCGCGATTTCGCGCAGACCGAAAAGCGAGGAGAGATAACGCATATGCCCATCGTACAAGTCATCAAGCGGCACCCGAAAGAGATCCTGATCGCAATGGAATTGCCCGTGGCCGAAAACGGCGGTGCTTATATTTTTCTCGCGTTTTCGCTGGTGTGAGGAAAGTTCACAGGTGTTGCGAACTCCGTGATGTTGACGGGCGTCATGCTCGCGATGATCGTCGAGATGGGCGCCATGCTCGCATGGGGACGTCTGTCCGACCGCATCGGCAGAAAACCTGTGTACACGATAGGCGCGGCTGGACTTATCGTGATGGCATTCCCGTTCTTCCGGATGCTCGGCTCGATACGCATCGGGCACCCTGGATCTATCTTGCGCTCGTATCAGGAACGGCACTCTGTCATGGCGCGATGATCGGTAGGCTGCCCGCACTCGTCGGAAAGTTGTTCAGTACACAATTGCGCTATTCGGGCGTCGCACTCGGACATGAAGTCGCACCGATTTTCGCAGGCGGCCTGTCGCCGCTCATTGCGACGGCTTTGCTTGCGGAGTACCACGCGTATTGCCCAGTTTCGATCTTCTTTCTGATGATGCTCGGGGCGATTACGGTGGTAACGCTAAGTTTCACGCACGAGACGCGTGGAACACGGTAAAAGCACATCCGACCTTGAAGACGCTAAATGACAAAGACCCCGCCGCGATGGCGCGATGGCGGTCATCCTTGCACAGCGGCAAAGTCGGCACGCCGTAAACGCCACGACCCCGCCTTTTGAGGGGCGGGGTCGGGGTTGTTACGTAAGGAGCCTGACGATTACCTACTTTCACACGGGCAATCCGCACTATCATCGGCGTGGAGTCGTTTCACGGTCCTGTTCGGGATGGGAAGGGGTGGGA
>NZ_JACFYJ010000045.1:0-65954 GCF_037126505.1 Paraburkholderia bengalensis | reverse complement strand
CAGAACAAGCCTGCTGAAACCTATCCCGTCAGATTGATCGATGCCGACGTGATCCAGCAGCAGCAGGCACGGACGGCGGCCGCGATCGCGAACCAGGTGTGCGCCGCCGGCCGGCTGTCCGCCACCGTTGCCGCCTGCTGCCACGGGACCGCCTGCCTGCTGCGTATTGGGCTTGGCGACGCGCATGCGCTCGCTGTTGAGCAGGGCATTGCGCTGCGCATCGGGCGACGCGTCGTAAGTCGCGTATCCGTCCTGCAATGCCGACGGCCCGCCGAGCAGACGCTGCGAGTCTTCCTGCGTGCGTTGCGCCGCCGTCTTGCGCGGCGGCGCGCCGTTTGCGTTGTCGGCCGCGCCTGGTTGCCCCTTGCCTTGCGCGCCGTTGTTGCCCGCTGCGCCTGCATTGTTGTTCTGCGCGTGCGCGTGCGCATCAGCGCGACCGCCGACGCCAGCGCGACGGACAAGAGCAGCGCGCGCATGCGCAGCCGGCCGCGCAGTGGCTGCGCATGTGCCGCGCGCGTTCGCGTGCAAAGAGGATTGCTCATCGTCGTCTTCCTTTGGCAAACGTCATGAACCTTGCTCTCATGGTGATACGGACACTCTGCACCGATCCGCCAAAATTCCGCACGGTGCGGACAGTGATCGTCCGCGCGCGCCATCGAGCCAGATAATCGACCATGAAAAGGCGCGCGCCATGCGGACGACGGTTGTGGTACAGGGTCCGCCAGCGGCTGATCATCGCGAGCGCCACCATCGAATGGAGAAGACCATGAACAATACGATCGGCTCCCCGATCGACGGGGACGCACTCGACCAGAACACGCGCCTGCCGGACCAGCACGGCGCGCGCGCAGCCGGGACGGCCGCGCCGCAGGCACCTCAGACCGGCCGCGTGATCGACCTGAGCCGCGCGGGCAAGGGCAATTACGTTGCGGCGCGCAGCCGGTTGACCGAGCTGATCTGGTTCTTCGTCGAAGCATGCGTGATCAACAACAAGCTGCTGCCCGTATCGGCCGTGCGCGTCGCCCTGCTGCGCCTGTTCGGCGCGAAGATCGGCGCCAATTGCCGCTTCTTGCATCCCGTGCGCGTGAAGGCGCCGTGGAACCTGACCGTGGGCGAGAACTGCTGGTTCGGCGTCGACGTGTGGATCTACAACCAGGCGCCCATTCACATCGGCTCGAATGTCTGCATTTCGCAGGGCAGCTTTCTGAGCGCCGGCTCGCATGACATGCGAACAAACATGGATTTGCGCGTCGCGCCCATCGTCATCGAGGACGGCGCGTGGGTCTCGTCGAAGTGCGTCGTGCAGATGGGCGTGACCATCGGGCGCTCCGCCGTCGTCACGCCGCTGTCTGTCGTGCATCGCTCGCTGGAGGCCGAAGGCGTGTACGGCGGTAATCCCTGCCGCTTTATCCGCAAACGCTTCGACACGGATGCGGGAAGCGTTGCATAACGTGCATCGGATGCATGGTTCTGTCCGCCGGAAGCGCGAAGTTGGCGGATGAACCGCCTAACGCAGCGCCATCATCCTACGTAAGCACTAACCGGCGCGGGCATGCACTATGCCGAAGTGGCGCCTTGCAGGTGCTGACCCACAGGGCGTCGCGATATGACGAGCCTGTCTCGCATGCGCGGCGGGGCCAGAACGGACGCAGCCGCACTCGGCCGTACGAACAGAACACAAGCTGGGAGCAGGGGATGTTTATCGATACCCGCAGTGTCGAACAAGGCGTCGCTGTGTCGACGACAGTGTGCATCATCGGGGCTGGTGTCGCGGGTATTACGCTCGCGATGGAACTGGATCGCGCAGGCATCGACTGCTGCGTGCTCGAAAGCGGCGGCTACAAGGCCGATGACGAAACGCGCGATCTGTATCGTGGCGAAAACGTGGGCATTCCGTACACGTTTTCAGATGGCTGCCGCAGCCGCTATCTTGGCGGCAGCAGCAATTGTTGGGGCGGCTGGTGCCGTCCGCTCGACCCGTGGGATTTCGACAAGAAGGAGTGGGTCGCGCACAGCGGCTGGCCGTTTGGGCTCGAAGAACTCGCGCCGTATTATCTGCGCACCCATGCGCTGCTGAAGCTCGGCCCGCACAACTTCGACCCCGCGTGGTGGGAACAGCAGATCAACCGTCACGACGTGCGCCGCTATCCGCTGATGTCGGGCAACGTGCGCGATACCGTTTCGCAATTCAGCCCGCCTGTGCGCTTCGGCAAGGTGTATCGGGAGGTGCTGCGGCGCTCGGACCGCGTGCGCGTATTCCTTTACGCGAACGCCGTCAACATCGACACCGATGCGCAGGCAACGGAAGTCACGGGCATCGACGTCGCGACGCTCACGGGCAAGCGCTTTCGCATGAACGCCAAGCTGTTCGTGCTCGCGACGGGCGGCATCGAAAACGCGCGGATGCTGCTTGCGTCGAACAAGGTGCAGGCGGCGGGCCTCGGCAACGGCCACGATCTGGTGGGCCGCTTTTTCATGGACCATCCGCGCCTGATGACGGGCACCGTGAAGTTCACGAAGGCGTGGTCGCGCAACAAGCTGTACGACATCAAGTACCACTATCAGAACGCCGCCGTCGCGGCGCACGGCACGCATATCTCGTCGCAGTTCGCGCTGACGCACGACGTCATCCAGCGCGAGAAGCTGCTCAATTCGCGCGTATGGTTCTTCTCGCGGTTCTTCGGCGAGGGCAGCGCGGGTTCCGAGGCGCTGATCCGCTGCCGCGAGGCGCTGCATCGCAAGGAGCAGCCCGGCCGCCGCGCGCGCGACGACTACCTGACGATGGCCGCGCATCCCATCGATACCATCGGTTTCGGGCTGACGCGCCTGTTGCAGCTGCGCGCGCTGATCTCGGACGTGAAGCTGCAGGCGATCGTCGAGGCGGAGCCGAACCGCGATAGCCGCGTGACGCTGTCCGCTGATCGCAAGGACAGCCTCGGGCTGCCGCGCGTGAAAGTGGACTGGCGGCTCACGGAACTGGTGCAGCGCACGTTCGACCGCACGTTTCAGCTGCTCGCCGACGAGCTGAAGATGATGGGCGTCGGCGAGGTCGAACTGGACGCGCCGCTCGAGGGCCGCGAGTGGCCCGCGAAGCTCGAGGGCACGTGGCATCACATGGGCACGACGCGCATGCACGATTCGCCGCGCGAGGGGGTCGTCGATCGCAACTGCAAGATGCACGGCGTGAGCAATCTGTACGTGGCGGGCAGTTCGGTGTTTCCGACTGTCGGCGCGAACTTCCCGACGATCACCATTTCGGCGCTCGCGCTGCGCCTTGGCGAGCACATCGCCGCGCGGCTCGGCAAGCCGGAGACGGCGACCGTGCTGCCCATTGGCGAGGCGGCTGGCATGCGCTTCGCAGGTGCTCAGAGCGGCGACCTCGGCAAGCTGCCGATCGCGGCGCAGTCGTGGGTGCGGGCGGGCGGGAACGAGGCATAGGCGCGGCGCAGGCGATTTTGGAGCCGGTGCTTGACGTGCCGATTGCGTTGGTTCCGGCAGGATCTCTTGCAGACCTGTTCCGTCTTTTGTCGGTTCGATTCAGTCTCTTCCGTTCCATCGAACCGGGTAGATCGCTTCGTGACGCATTTCGCGTAAGCGCAATGCCGCTCAGAGGCTACCCGGTTCGATACATCACATTCGTCGTGTACGTTTCAGTGCATGGCGCCCGTTGGTCTGCGCATTCACGGACAGTTATTTCGATTTCCGGGCTCCTGGCCGAGAGCGCCGGGGAGTTTGCGCGCGCCTAAAGCCTTGACCTTATTTGGTAAGCCGACAGTAACATGAAAGATACGATAAGTAACCCTAAGTAAAGTTGAAAACAATAATGCAATCACAGGCAGTTTTGGTTGAACTGGAGGAATTCATTCTGCGCGAAGTCGGCCTGTCGCCGAAACGGCAGGTGCACGCCGCTAACACGATGGAGGATGACTTCGGCGTGACGGGCGATGACGCGGATGAGTTCATGGACGCTTTCGCGAAGCGCTTCAACGTCGCCCCCGGCGATTTCGATTTCAATCGTTACTTCGAAATGGAAGGCTTCAGCGTCTGGCCGTTTTCGATCTTGACGAACTGGCTGCACCGGCGCTGTGGCATCACGAAGTATGAACATCGCGAGCCGCTCACCGTTGGAATGCTTCAGCGCGCAATCGATCTTGGTGTCTGGGACAGCCAGCGCCTGGGGGAGCCGCCCGACACGTCACGCGACGAGTGGCGGAAATTTCGCTCAATGAAACAAAAGCCAGGATCGTATCGCCGATCCTGGCCTTTGCCATGGTCTCACGGCCTCGCTCCACGGCCTCGCTTCACCGATTCAATTCACCGAAGGCTCCCTTTGCGCAGGCGCCTTCCTCGGCAACGCGCCGGGCGTATTCTGCGGCGACTGCTGCTCGAGCGCGCGCGTTGCCGGCGGCGTCGGCGGCTGGAGCAACGCCGTCAACGCGTCGACCATGCTCGCAATGCCGAAGCGCGTGTCGAACGTCCTGCGCGCCTGTTCGCGCATGTTGGCTTTCGCGGCGGCATCGAGCGAATGCCAGTTGAGCAGATTGCGCTGCGTACCGCTGATCGTATCGCTCGACACCAGCCCCGCCTGATCGTTTTCCACTTCGCGCCACACGCCGACCTTGTCCGACAGCAGCACGGGCAACCCGCACGCCAGGGCCTCGGCGACGGCGACGCCGAAGTTCTCCTGATGAGACGGCAGCACGAAGACATCGCTTGCGTAGAACGCCCCCCACTTCATGTCGTCCTGCAGCATGCCTGGCCACGTCATGCGATCCTCGATGTTGCACGAGCGCGCGAGCGCCTGCAACGGACGCTGCCAGCCCGTCGCGTCAGGTCCGGCGATCACCAGATGCGCGTCCGGGTCGCGTTGCGCGTGATCGGCGAATGCGTGAATCAGCAGATCGCAACCCTTCTTCTCGTGAATCCGCCCGAGAAACAGCACGATGCGCTTGCCGCGCAGCTGCGGATACGCGCTCAGGAACACTTCGCGCAGCGCCTGCGCATGCGGCGGCGGCGCGTTGGTGCCGAACGGCACGACGCGTTCGTTCGCGCGATACAGCCAGAACGACTGGCGCGCAAGCAACCGCTCCTCTTCCGTCGTGAAGATCACGGCCGCCGCATCGCGCAGCACGCGATACTCCGCCCACGGCCAATACGCCCATTTCTTCAGATGCTTGAGAGGGTACGTGTGCTTGAAATACGGGTCGAGCATGCCGTGCGTGTACACGTAGTACGGCACCTTCATCGCGCGCAGCGCGCGCCATGCGCCGAAGCTGTGGTATTGCCACAGACCGTGCACGATGACGGCGTCGAAGCGCGGCGCTTCGCGCTGCAGCCACGGCACGTAGTTCGGAGAAAACCCGTAGGTGTTACGCCCAGGACCGAGCGCGTGCACACGCAGCGGGAAGTCGCGCACGTGGGGCGCATCGGCGGCATCGAGCGACGCGACTTCGATTTCATGACCCAGCGCCGCCATCGCGACGCCACTCTGACGTACACCTTCAGTCGGACCGCCTGCCCGCGGATCGACCGTCGAAAGAAGATGGAGTATTTTCATTGGCGAATAACACGGCTTAGTGCAAATAGGATCGGCGCAGCCGGGCGGCGACGCAGGGCCATCTCCTCTGCTCCCGTTGCGATGTGTTTTCCGTGGCGGCGGCCCATGCCCCGGTCCATCTGACTATAAATCGCTGCCTTGCCGCACAGTCCGGCGCAGGCGTAAATCGCCTACGTTTCGGCGGTGTCGCACGATGCTGCGCGGGCGCTCAGCCAGGCGCCCTGGCGCCTGCATTCAGGCTGTCCGACAAGGACAGCAACTTGGCGCACGGGTGCGCGGCCGTGCAAGCAACATGACTGGAATATCGGGCAAGAACGCCTGTCGGTGCACTTCGATGACACGCTGCAACCGGCAGGCCCGACGCGCGAGCGGCGAGCGGTCTTCCGCGCAGCGGCTCACGAACAACGACCAGCAAACGACGTCGAAGGGGATACAGGCATGAAGCTATTCGGCAGCGCTCGAGCGATGACCCGGGGCAGGTCAGTCGAACTCGACTTCGTGCGCGGCATCGCGATACTCGCGGTGATGGGCTACCACTTCCACGTCAACAACACGGGCAGCGCGCTGATCTCGATCATCGAGTACCCGCTGAAGAGCTTCGGCCGCGAAGGCGTGAACCTGTTCTTCACGTTGAGCGGCTTTCTCGTCGGCGGGCTGCTGCTGCGGCAATATGCGGAGACGGGGCACGTGGACGCGCGCCGCTTCATCGTGCGACGCATCTTCAAGATCTGGCCCGCGTACTACGTGCTGATCCTCTTTCATACGCTGGTCGGGCGCCATCCGCTCGACTCGTTCCTCTGGCAAAACCTGACGCACCTGCAGAACTACTTCGGCACGTCGATCACTCAGACGTGGAGTCTCGCTGTCGAAGAGCACTTCTATCTGTTCCTGCCCGCCGTGCTGCTGTTGTTCGCGCGCTGGAAGATGCGGGCGGGCTCGATCATCGGCGTGCTGGGCGGCATCTGCGTGATCGTGCTGATCGCGCGCTGCCTCGAAGTGGCGGGCGGCGACGTGGACGCCGCGTTCTACTACACGCAATACCGGATCGACAGCCTGCTGTACGGCGTGATTCTCGCGGCCATCTACTGGATGAAGCCCGACGTCTATCAGAAGATCGCAAAGCGCACCGGCTGGCTGCTTGCCGCGGTCGCGGTGCTGGTCGCGTGGCTCGTGCTCGCGATCAAGCACATTCCGCTCGACGAAAGCATCGGCTACACGATCCAGGCCCTCGGGTATTGCGCGTTCATCGTGCTGATGCTCGAACATTCAGGCAAGGTGCGCGGCGCGTTCTGGTATCGCGCGATCGCGTGGCTAGGCGTGTACTCGTACGGCATCTACCTGTGGCATTCGCTCGCGCTCGCGCCCGGCGACATCGTGATCCACAAGGCAACGGCGCTGGGCTTGCCGCCCGTCGCCGTGTGGGTGGCCGCGCTGGCCGCGCAGTTCGCGATCGCGATCATCGCCGGCTATGCGATGACGCGCGCAGTCGAGTATCCGTTCCTGCGGCTGCGCAATGCACTGTTCCCGGCGAAGCGGAACGCTTCCGTGCGCGAAGAGATGCCTGCGGGCGGGCAACTGTCCTGAGGCGGATCACATCGGATGGCAGGCGAGCGCGGCGCGGGCCGCGCTCGCTTTTTTTGCCCGCTTGCTTGCACGCATCGAACGCGCGAACGCCCGTCGATGCGCGCGCGCGTGCGGCCTGGTGGCCGGATGACTTAAGCCTTGGCGATGGTCGGTCGTGCGAATGAAGCCGCCGCGCGCTGTCAGGCGCGCGTTTCGATGGCGGCGGCGATGGCCTGATGCAACGTTTCCTTGAACTGGCCGAGCGTGTTGCGCGACAGCAAATGGTCGAGCGGCCGCTGATGCTTCTCGCCGCGCTCCCATTGCGCGGCCACAATGCCCAGCGCGCGCGTGATCGACGCCGCCGACAGATCCTCGAGGCACGGCCCAAGCTGCCCGTCGCGGCAAAACCAGCCGATCAGGCCATCTCCCGTCGCGACGACAGGCTTGTCGAAGCGGTATGCCTGCACGAGGACGCCGCTCATCCCATAGTGACCCTTGTAGCCAAGCCAGACGACGTCGCACGCGGAGAACAGGTCGCGCTCCATGTCGGTCGAAATGAAGCGGTCGAGGATCACAGGCGAAGGCTTGAGGATGGGGATAAACGCGCGCATGAAGCCGCGTATGTCCGGGTCCTGCTCGCCCGCGAGCAGCAGTGTGGGCGCGTCCTTCATGCCCGCGAGCGCTTCCGACAGCTCGCAGATGCCCTTGCGCTCGCTGATCGAGCCGTAGACGAGCAGATAGCGGCCGTCGGGGTCGAGCCCTAGGCGCTCGCGCGCGACGAGCCGGTCTTCCGCCTTCGCATCCGGAAACGGATCGGCCACGTACTCGACGGAGGCGCCGTGCCTCGGCTTGGCGCGCCCGACCCACTCGGGCAGCGTCGGATCGATCGACAGCAGCGTGCGCAGCCCCTTGGTGTGCACCGCGCGGCGAAACAGCAGCGACTTCAGCGTATTGACGAGCGGCCGTCCCGGCGTGCGCACGCCGACCTTGCGGTGGTGGAACGTCGCGCGCATTGTGATCGCGATCCACGGCGTTCTGCCGAACGGCGTGCCGAGCAGCGGCAGCGCGTGAAAGAAGTAATCGACATACGGCACGACCACGAGGCGCACGCGCTCGGCGTGCTTCACGGAGTCGTACGCGAGCTTGAAATAGGCATGAAACCGCGCATAGCTGAGGCGCTTGAGGCCGCGGCTGTGGCGCTGGCTTTCCGTATCGACGAAGGCGATCTGCAGGTCTTCGCGCCGCGCGCCCATGATTTCGCGCGCGAGATGATGGTCCTCGTTCGAGTTCTCCGTCACGACGAGACACGGATAGCCCGCTTCGAGGCAGGTTTGCGCGATCCATTCGACATAGCGCCAGCGGTGCCCGGTGAAATTCGGTTCGATGATCACGACGTAGCCGAGCCTCGCGGCATCGGCGATGGGGACTTCGACGGGCACGAGATGGGTTGCGCGTTCCATGACGTTCGGGAGGAGCAGCGTTGGGCTCACCTTAGCATTGCGCTTCCGGCACGAAACGACAATTTCGCCATATGTTTGGCGCGAACAGACAGCCTGCGGAGTCTCGTTGCCGAATCTGACTGACAGATGGCGTCCGCGCGCGAGTGGGGCGGGTTACCTTGAGGGACGGCCTGCATGAGCCGGCGGGCGGGCTGTGCCCGGCGCGCGATGCACGGCGCGGTATCCAGCCAGTCGTAACCAGCGATGGCAACAACAACCATTTTGCATCGGACGGGAGCGGGGAGTCCGGCTTTCGTCGACGGGAGAAGAAGATTGCGGACGATGAGGCTACCAGCGTTCTCCTTCAGGGCGGGCCTGAGTTCGAGCGCGGCGACGTGGGTGCTGTTGCAGCAGGTGTTGATGCGCGGCCTCGTGGCCGTGAAGTTTCTCGCCATCGGCCGCATTCTCGGGCCGGAGGCGATCGGCAGTGTGAGCGTGGCGCTGCTTGCCGTCGCCATTGCGGAGGCGCTGTCGGATACGGGCCTGTCACAGGCCGTGATCCAGGGGCAGGCCGCGCCGACGCGCGATGAACTCGGCGCTGTCTGGACCACGCTCGCGACGCGCGGCTTGCTGATCGGCGCGCGCTCATCGCGAATCGCGCCGTTGATGAACAGCCAGTTCCATCTGGGCAGCGCGCTGTTGCTGCTGCAACTGGCCGCGCTGCTGCCGCTGTTGCGCGGCGTCGCGTCGCCGGCCTATTACGTCGTGCAGCGCGAGCGGCGCTTCCAGCATGTCGCGCTGATCGAAATCTCGGCGGCTTTCGTCGATTGCTGCTTTGGGCTTGCGCTCGCGCTCGGCGGCGCGGGCGCGTATGCCGTCCTGCTCGGGATGATCGTCGGCGAGTCGCTGAAGACGGCGCTGACGTGGATCACGATGAATCCGCGTCCGCCCATCCGACTGCGCTGGTCGGGCATCGGCCACTACATCGGTTTTAGCCGCTGGATCTGGGCGGGCAGCGTGGTCAACCTGATCCTGAACCAGTTCGACAAGGTGGTGGTAGGCAAGCTGCTCGGGCCCGCGCAACTCGGCGCGTATCAGATGTCGTCGCGACTTGCGCAGATGCTGCTCGCCGATGCCGCCATCGCAATGTCGCAGTACCTCTTCCCCACCTTCGCCGCGCGCCATCGCGGCGATCCGAAAGCGGCCGCGCACCTGTTCCGCCGATGTATCGGCGTGATCGCGGTGGGGCTCGTCCTCGTGGTGATCGTGCTGCGGCTGCTGGCGCATCCGCTCTTCATGCTGATCCTCGGGCCGGCGTGGCTGTCCGCCGTGCCGCTCTTCAAGATCTTCGTGATCAACATGGCGATCGGCGCGCTGATCGCGGTCCTGGTGTCGTATCTGCGTGCCGTCGGCGATGCGAAGGCGACGACCCAGGCCTCCGTGATCCAGGTGCTCGTGCTGATCGTGTGCGTGCCGCCCGCGACGCACTACTGGAGCTTCATCGGTATTGCGTGGGCGATGACGGTCGGCCTGACTTCGGCGGCTGCGTGGATGGTGTATCGGGCGGCGCGCGTGATGTGATCGGGCGCGGCGTCGACTGAAGCGGGAACGCGGGACGTGTGCGGGGATATGGAAGGGCGGGCGAAAGTTTGTCGCTCGCCCTTTTTATGTTCTCTCACGAATGAATCGGCGCGGATTGCGGTGGCGAATCGCCGTGTGCTGCATCACGAGACTGCGCGCGCGGCAATCGGCTAGCGGCGCTCGAATTATTCTTGTTCGTACGCTGAAGTATGAGTGACGGCGCTTGCTGCGGATCGCTCAAGCGCCGTTATTGGCAGTAAGCCGCGTAGCAGACCGGCTGCGGCCCGCCGTTGCCGCAATGATGCGCCTCAGCTCAGCGCCCGTAATCAATCGCGAGACGACAAGGTGATGCGACGCTCGTCGTACGAAAGACCCACCGCTCGCGTGATCTCGACCTTGCCGCCCGCCATCGCGGCGTTCGCGATCTCGTCGAGGCTCGCTTTCCATCGGTCGCGCACGACCGTGTGAAAAGCCCGCGCATGGGACGCCACCGCGTTTCGATCGAGAACCGGCTGGTCGCCGATGTCTTTCGGGTTCGTGTCGCCGTGCGGCGGCACCAGTATCCCGAAGTGTCCGAAATTCTCTCTGAAGGTGGCTCGGTCTGGGACGACCGGCCTGCAGCCGCACAGCGCGGCTTCGAGGACGGGCATGCAAAAGCCCTCGAGTTCAGACGTCGACATGACGATGTCCGAGCAATGGTAAATGTCCGACAGTTCGTCTTCAGTCAAATCTGAAAATACCTGGATGCGATTTCCCAAACCCAGCGCGTCGGCTTCGCCGCGCAGGTCCGCCGTCTGGTTGCGGGGCACGACCATCGCCACGCTTTCGACGCCGCCGGCGTCGCGTTTGATGTAATCCAGCACGCGTCCGTAGTTCTTGTGTGCTGCCAACGTGCCGACCCACACCGCGTGGAAGTGTTCTCCGGCGCCGACCGCGTCGCCGGAAGACAGGAACTGTCTGTCGATCGGCACGCCGCAGATGTGATACGGCACCTTACCGAACAGATGACTGACCATGCGGCCCGTTGCCTTCGTCACGCAGTAGACGAATCCGAGCTTTCTGGAAATCCACCGAAGATAGTATCGATAATACAAAGCGGATTTTTTGTTCCGAGGATAAAAATACTGGATGAGATCGTGATAAATGGCGATCTGCTTTTTGAATGCAAATGGAACGACATATTCCTGAGATGTCACGACGATGATGGGATAACCCGCTCTTCTCCACGCGTCGAATACAAAAATCCAGTAGATCACCAGCCAGGGGGTATGAAGCCGGCTTAGCATTCTCAACAGGGGATTATTCTGCTGGGCGTCGGCGAGCTCACGCGCGCCCAGCACGAGGACCTGACAGCCGTGCTCTTGCAGCGACGCGCTGACGTGGGTCAGAAAGCGCGCCATGCTTCCCGTTTCTCCGACGTTGGTGCCTGGACCGCATACCAAAACTGATTTCACCTGTCCTCCGCGCGAAACGTGATCGACCGTGCGTTCCGTAAATGATTTCCGCAGACGCGAGTCCGACAATTCGATAATCTTGCGTCCGTGATGTGTCGCCGTTACGTTGGAAAGCCGGCATTCTTCCGAGGCAATCGATAATCTCGATTGCTCGATAGATCCCCAATGTTCTATCCGATATTCGGCTGAGCGATTTGCGCCCGTCCGCCAACATAGCGCTATTTGACGACAAGTCGCCGCCGTGTCTCATGCTGGCTGGCGGTTCGCGTCGCACCGCCGAAGTTTAGTCCTTTGCCGCCTGTCGTCCGTGAGGTGAAGGTACCCACTGTTATATTCCAAGAAAAACTTCGGGGTACGGGAAATCACGGCGGACGTTTCATTCAGCACGTATTCCGGAGCACGTAACCGGACCATAAGGGAGCCGTGATGCGCAATCAGCACGCATCGTTGTGGATATGGATGTTCCTGTTTCCGCTTTCCCTCGATTACAAGGCGAGCGAGGATGCAAGCAGCCATCTTTTGCAGATTCTGCTGGTCGTGCCCGTGCTCGGCGCCGGGCTGATACTCATCCTTATCGCGCCGCGCTTTCAGGGCAGGTCGAAGATGCGTGCGTTCGTCACGTGCGCGCTGGCGCTGACGATAGTCGGCAGCGTCGTCACACAACTCCTGCAAGGCAACGATTTCGGCAATTATCTGCGCGTGCTGCTGCCGTTTATGTTGTTCGTGCTTGGTTACAAGGTCGCGAATTCGCCGTGGCACGAACAGCGCGTGAGCCAGATCGAGAAGGCGCTGTTCTGGGCGAACGTGGTTTGCCTGATCTTTACATTCGTGTACGGCATGGCGACCGTCGGAGGCGTCGAGAATGTCCGCTACCGGATCGTTTCGTCGACGTTCCTCGTGCTGCAGGGCGTGCTGCTGCACGAATTCGTCATCACGAAGCACTTCACGAAGTTCACGGTGCTTCTTTTCGCGGGGACGGTCGTGATCGAACTGCTCAGCGTGACGCGCAGCCTGCTGCTCGGCACGGCGTTGCTGCTGGCGCTGGCGACGTGGATGGGCGCGTCGTCGATGCATAGCCTGATCCGCTCGGGGCTGCGCGCGGCGGTTATCGGCCTGATTTGCGGCGGTGTGGTGATGGCGGCGGCATCGTATATTCCGGGCGTGGCCGAACACTGGACGAATCGCATTTTCGCTTCGAAGAACACCGAGTCCGGCAAGGACCCGACGACGATTACGCGCCTTGCGGAAATGAAGGATCAATATGATCAGATCATGTCGTCGACGGATGCGCTGCTGTTCGGCAAGGGCTATGGACACTACTACCGTTACTCGCCGGCCTATTTGCCGGACCTGACCGGGCAGATCAGCGAAAAGGATTTCTACGCGATCCACGAATGGTTTGCCGGACACAATTTCTGGGTGTATCAGCTGTTCGCGGGCGGGATTGTGTTCGGTCTGGCGTTGCCGCTTGCGCTGCTGTTTGCACTCATCAAATGTTGCATGGCCTATCGGCGATGGCGGGCCACGGCACCCGATGCGTTGTATCTACCTGTGATGGGGCGCGCGATCCTGATGGTGGCCGCGTTGCCCGCGACTTCGATCGGCGGCAATCCGCTCGGCCAGCGCTTTGCGGGGTTGGTGTTCGGCGTCGCGCTAGGGTTGATGGTTTCGGTGTACGCGCAGTTGCAGCGCGCGCATCCCGCGCCGCGGCCGCGTCGCACGATGTCGATGAACGCGGCTGCTTATACGAAGCTTGAACCTAGCGCGTAGGCGAGGGCGGTTGGGTGCGGCGGGTTGGGACGCGGATTCTGATGCGGGAAAGTCCGGCTTTGAGGAGCGGGCTTTTTTGTTGGTAGGACGAATCATTGTGTGGCACTGTCTTGGCCAAGGGCGGGTGACGCACGAGAAGCACACGTTTGAGCATCCGACCGTTTTCTTTCGCGCAAGAAGGGGTCTGGTGGTGAGGTGTTGGAAGTCCCGATGCGACTGACTGACTAGTTGTTGGCTGACCGGTTAAGTCATGACTCGAGCTAGAAGCAGCTCAAAAGCAAAAAAGCCCGGTCGCAATGACCGGGCTTTTTGCTTGTTTTCTTGGTAGGCCGTACTGGATTCGAACCAGTGACCAACGGATTAAAAGTCCGCTGCTCTACCAGCTGAGCTAACGACCCAAAAGAGAAGCGAGAGTATATCGGCATCGCGCGGACCTGTCAAGAATCGTCCGATCGTTCTTCGGTCGAAGGCGCGAAAAAGAAAAGCCCCGAAACCTTTCGGTTCCGGGGCTTTCCGGCGAGAGGCACGCGTATCGGTTTTTTGAAGCGTCGACACTGCGCGTTTTACTGCATACAGCTAGCTTATGCTGCGCGCGTCGGCGAGAGCCAAACGCCGCAACATCACTTGATCTGCGACAGCTTGCTTTGCGCCGACTGCGCGACATCCGAGCCGCCATACTGCGCGACGATCTGCTCGAGTGTCTTCTTCGCAGCCGCCTTCTGGCCCTGTTCGAGCTGATTGTTCGCGATAGCGAGCAACGCCTCCGGCGCGCGCGGATGCTGCGGGTACTTTTGCACGACACCTTGCCACACCGACGTCGAGCCCTTGTAGTCGCGCAGCGCGTACAGCGCGTTGCCGAGCCAGTACTGCGCCGTCGGCTGATACGGGCTTTGCGGATACTTCGAGATGAAGCTGCGGAACGACGTCGCCGCGTTCTTGAAGTCGCCGTTGCGGAACTGCTGCGAAGCCGCGTTGAACGCTTCCGTTTCACCCGGCTGTACGGTGCCCTCCACGCCATCGACCGTCTGCTGCTGCGGCTCGAACTTCTTCAGACGACCATCGAGGTCCGTGTAGTAGTCCTTTTGCTGCTTCTGCAACGTGGCAACCTGATTGGCGAGATCCTCGTTCTGTCCACGCAGCGTCGCGACCTGCTGGTTCAGCTGGTCGAGACGATTCGACTGATCGAGGATCGTGCGTTGGGCCGCCGACAGCTGGCTCGACAGACTATCAGTCTTGGTGCGCAGATCGAGGATCGCCTGGCGAGCCTGATCGTCGTCGAACATGCCCGCATGAGCGGGCAGGGCCATCATGGCCGTGCCCGCGACGCAGGCGGCTGCGGCAACGCGCAGCCAGGGAAAACGGTGCGTCATACGGCTTGTCACCTATTACTGTTGATAGACGAGGTCAGCGCGGCGGTTCTGCGCCCACGACGCTTCGTCATGACCCGTCGCCTGCGGCTTTTCCTTGCCGAGGCTCACAGCTTCCATTTCCGAATCCGGCACGCCGAGCAGCGACAGCGAACGACGGACGGCTTCAGCACGCTTCTGGCCGAGTGCCAGGTTGTATTCGCTCGTGCCGCGCTCGTCGGTGTTGCCCTGGATTAGGACGTGACGCTGCGGATGGCTCTTCAGGTACTGCGCGTGTTGCTGCAGCAGCGGCTGATAGTCGTCTTTAACAGAATAGCTGTCGAAATCGAAATAGATGCTGCGCTTGGCAAGCGGGCTGTTCGGATCGTTCAACGGATCGACATTCACCGTGGCCACATCGTTCGGGTTCGGTTGCGCGCCTGCGCCGCCCTTATTGGCGTTTTCGTCGAGCTTCACGCCCGAATGACATGCAGCCAGCGTTCCGACCATTGCCACGGCAAACGCGATACGAACTTTGGACATCATGCTTTACTCTCCTTGTGTGTTATTGCATAAACGGGCCCCAGGAAGGCTCGCGCACGCTGCCCCCCTGAACGGACAGGACCTGCCGCGTCCGACCATCGGTCGATACTGCGGCCAACACGCCACGGCCGTTCACCTGAGTGGCGTAAAGAATGTACTGACCATTCGCCGCGAAGCTCGGCGATTCGTCATGTGTGGTGTCGGTGAGCGCCGTCGCGACGCCCGAACCCAGATCCTGGATATACAGCTTGAAGCCCCCGCCCGTGCGCGAGATATATGCGAGCTGCTTGCCGTCCGGGCTCACGCGCGGACTCGTATTGTAGTTGCCCGTGAAGGTCACGCGCTGCGCGCTGCCCGCGGACTCGCCGCCGGCTGGCATTTTATAGATCTGCGGCTGGCCGCCGCGGTCGCTCGTGAAATAGATCCACTGGCCGTCCGGAGAGTACGACGGCTCGGTGTCGATCGAGCTGCCTTGCGTGAGGCGACGCAGGCCGCTGCCGTCGGCGTTGACGGCGAAAATCTGCGTGTTGCCCGTGCGCGACAGCGCGACGGCGAGCGTGCGGCCGTCGGGCGACCATGCCGGCGCGCTGTTGTTGCCCTTCTGGTCCGACACGATGGTGCGGCGGCCCGTCGGCAGATCGTGAATGTAGACGATCGGCTTCTTCTTTTCGAACGAGACGTACGCGACCTTGGTGCCATCGGGCGACCATGCCGGCGAGATAATCGGCTCGGGGCTGGAGAGGGCAATGTGCGCGTCCTGGCCGTCCGAGTCGGAAATCTGCAGTTGATAACGGTTGCCCGTCTTGATCACGTACGACAGACGCGTCGCGAACACGCCGCGGCCGCCCATCAGCTTGGCGTAAATATAGTCGGCGATCTTGTGCGCGCTCATGCGCAGACCGCTTTCCGGGCTCACGAGTTCGAGGCCGCCCAGGTTCTGCTGATTGACCGTGTCATACAGCTTGAAGCGCACCTGGTATTGGCCGTTCGGCAGTTTCGTGACGCTGCCCGCCACGAATGCATTCGCACCCTTGGCCTTCCAGGCGCCGAGGTCGACGGAATCACCTTCCGAAACGGGCGCGCTGCCGGCGTCGATATTGGTAAATTTGCCGCTGCGCTGCAAATCCTGGCGGACGATCGTGCTGATCTGCTGGGGAGAATTGGCCTCGTTGGCAAAATTTGCCGTGGCAATCGGGAACTGCGTGGACCCGACGCCCGTCACGAGGACGTTGAGTTGTGCATGGGCGGCACCGCCGGCGGCGATCAGGCACGAAGCCACAAGCGCTCGCAAGCCTAGCTTGGTCATCAAACTCATTCTGTATAAATTCCCCAAAAAACGAATTTCTAACATTCCACGACTACGAAAGACCGGCTAGAGCAGAAATCGTTCCCGGTGCGCCCAACCTGAGAGAGGACCGGGAACGGCTGTCAGGCGGCCGGGCGCAGCGTGATCGTAAAGCTACCGGGCGTCTTGCCGTCGATATCCTGCGGCATAGGGTCGGAGCGCTGGACGGCGCGAAGCGCGGCGTCGTCCCAGGCCTGGTTGCCGCTGCTATGGGTGATGGTTGCGCTCAACAGCGTTCCCGTCGGCGAGCAGCGCACGGCAACGACGGTTTGCAGACCCGCCGTTTCCCCCGACCAGACGATGTTCGGTCGCACGCGGCGCTGCACCTTCTCGGCATAGCCCGGCGACGCCGCGTTGCCGCCCGCGCCGCTGCCCGTGCCGCTCTTTGCGAGACCATTGCCCGTCGACCCTTCGCCGCCCGCCATGCCTTGCATCGCGGCAAGACGCTGGCGCCGCTCGGCGTCGAGCTTCTTCGCGGCCTCCGCCTGAGCTTGCGCCTGGGCCTTCGCCTTCGCTGCCTTGGCCGCGTCGGCCTTGGCCTGCGCTTCGGCTTGCGCCTGTTTGGCTTCCTGTTCCTTCTGCTTCGCTTCCTGCTGCTTCTGTTGTTCTTCCTGCTGCTTCTTCAACTGTTCCTGCTTCTGCTGCGCCAGTTGCTGCTGCTTGAGCTTTTCCGCCTGCTGCTGTTGCTGCTTGAGTTTCGCGGCAGCGGCCGCCGCAGCCTGATCGGCGGCGAGTTGCTGCTGACGTTTCGCTTCGGCTTCCTGCTGGGCCTGCAGCTTCTGCTGACGCTGCTGCTCGGCGAGTTCAGCCTGGCGCTGGGCTTCCTGCTGTTTACGCTTCCTTTCCTGCAGCGCGATGTCAGCCTGTTCGTCGCTGACCTGCGGCGCGGGCCTGACGGGCGTGGGCGCGGGCGGCGGCGGAACCGGGCGGGGCGTCGGCACGTCGGGCACTTCAGTCCACAGTTCGGCTTCCGCGCCCGCGGGCGTGCTGTTCTGCCAGTGGATGCCGTGATACAGGAAGAAGCCGAGCAGCACGTGCATCAGCGCGGCGAGCGCGAACGCGCGCCACGTGCCGCGCTCGCGCGGCGGCCGAAGCGGATAGGCGTTTTTCGGTCGGCGGGTCATTGCGATTTGACGAGCAATCCAACGCGCTTGACGCCGCGAGCCTTCAGGTCGGACATCACGTTCATGACGACTTCGTACTTGACCGTCTTGTCGGCGGCGATCACGACGGGCTGGTCGGGATGCGCAGCCTGACGGTCGGTGACGAAGCTGCGTAAGTCGGCTTGCGTCATCGTTTCCTGTTGCGTCGTGCCTGCGTCGTCCTTATATTTGACGCTCATATTGCCGTCGGCCTTGATGTTGACGACGACGGGCGGCGTCTGCTGCTGCGGCGCGGCGCCGCCAACCGTCGGCAGGTTCACGATCGACGGCGCGACGAGCGGCGCCGTCACCATGAAGATCACGAGCAGCACGAGCATTACGTCGATGTAAGGCACGACGTTGATGTCGGCCATCGCGCGGCGCGAGCGGCTGCCGCGCATGCTGGAACGAACTGAACCGGCCATCGTGAACTCCTTAATGGGCCTGACGCTGCAGGATGTTCGAGAACTCTTCGATGAAGGTTTCGAAGCGGATCGCGAGACGATCGATATCGTGCGCGTATCGGTTATAGGCGACAACGGCGGGAATGGCGGCGAACAGGCCGATTGCCGTGGCCGTCAGCGCTTCGGCGATACCGGGCGCGACGTTGGCGAGCGTGGCCTGCTGGACGTTAGCGAGGCCGCGGAACGCGTTCATGATCCCCCACACCGTGCCGAACAGACCGATATACGGGCTGACCGAGCCGACGGAGGCGAGGAACGCGAGATTCGCTTCGAGCACGTCCATTTCGCGCTGGAACGCGGCGCGCATCGCGCGGCGGGCGCCGTCGAGGATCGCGCCCGGGTCGTTGATCCGCTTTTCCTTGCCCTTCAGAAACTCGCGCATGCCCGACTCGAAAATGCGCTCGAGTGCGCCGATGGTGTGACGGTTGTTCGCGGCGCTCTGATACAGCGCCTGCAGGTCGCCGCCCGACCAGAAATCGCGTTCGAAGCGCTCAGTCTGCGCCCGCGCGCGGCGGATCGCAAACCACTTGCGGAAGATGAAAGTCCACGACATCAGCGACAGCAGCAACAGCAGCGCCATCACCGCCTGCGCCAGCAGGCTCGCATTGAGAACGAGGGAAATGATCGACAGATCTTGTGTAGTGTTCATAGAGGTTCGCTGTAACGTCCCGAATGGGGCGTCCGGCTGTAAGGTGGGTCGAAGCGTTCGGTCGGCTTTTTGCCGGCAAACCGGAAGCTTCGGCTGGCCCTTCGCCGAACCATGCTTGGTCTTGTTGTGACCGTTACGAGTTCACTGTCCAGGTAACAACGACGCTCAAATAACCGCCGTTGACACGCTGGCGCCGTTTGAGTCCGGTTCGCGCTGCAATGCCGCGTGAACCGGAGGAGGAATGGCTGCCGGCTTCATCGATTGCGAATCGACACAGCCGACGCGGATCGAGCCCGTTGCCAGCAGCGTGTCGCCGCGCCACGCCTCCTGGGCGAAATCCACCGATGCGCGGCCCAGCCGTTCGATCCGGCTGACGATGCGCAGCAGGTCGTCGAGCCGGGCGGGCGCGTGATAGTCGAGCGCAGTGCTGCGCACGACGAACAGCGTGCCCGTTTCTTCCGCCAGCCTGCGCTGGTCGACACCGCACGCGCGCAGCCATTCGGTGCGCGCGCGCTCGAAAAACTTCAGGTAGTTCGCGTAGAACACGATGCCGCCGGCGTCGGTATCTTCGTAATACACGCGAACCGGCCAGATAAAGGCGGTTCGCGCGCCGGACTGACTGTCAGACATATTCATAGGCGCGCATTTTACCGGAACGCAAAAGAGCGCTGCATTTTTGGGCACTCTTGTATCGCGACGTGCCTGGCGCGGGGCCTGCGCCTTGCCTGCACCTGCCTGCCTCGCGTTCGTACGCGTGTTCGTACGCGCGGCGCTCACGCATCCGTGCTGCCCGGTGCGCGCCCGGCGCTTCCATTCCCCGCTTAGCCGCGGTGAATGTTCAATCCGGCGAACGACTGTGCGACGGGCATTAGTTCGATCGTATTGATGTTGACGTGCGCGGGGCGCGTCGCGATCCAGTAGATCGAATCGGCGATGTCTTCCGCCGTGAGCGGCTGCACGTTCTGATAGACGGTCGCCGCCTTCGCGTCGTCGCCGCGAAAACGTACGTTCGAAAATTCCGTGCCGCCGCACAGGCCCGGCTCGATGTCCGTCACGCGGATGGGCGTGCCGTGCAGGTCCGCGCGCAGGTTCAGGCTGAACTGGCGCACGAACGCCTTGGTTGCGCCGTACACATTGCCGCCGGGATAGGGCCAGGTGCCTGCCACCGAGCCCAGATTGAGCACGTGCCCGCGATTGCGCTCGATCATGCCCGGCAGGAACGCGCGCGTGACCTGCACGAGGCCGGTGCAGTTGGTATCGATCATCGTCGTCCAGTCGTCGAGTTCGGCGCGCTGGGCGGGCTCCAGGCCGAGCGCGAGACCGGCGTTGTTGACCAGCACGTCGACGGCGGCGAAGTCGGTGGGCAGGGCGGAGGGAGCGGCTTGAACGGCGGCGCGGTCGCGCACGTCGAGCTCGAACGGCAGCAGATTGTCGCCGAGTTCGTCGGCGAGCGCCTGCAGGCGGTCCTTGCGGCGCGCGGTCGCGACCACGCGATGGCCCCCTTTGACGAAAGCCCGGGCGATGGCGGCGCCGAACCCTGCGGACGCCCCGGTGACGAACACGATCATTGCTGTTTCCTGGTCGGTGAAGAAAGGCCACAAGCCTACTTCCAATGGGGCGAGGCGGCAAGAATGACCCCGTCGCCGGAAGGCGTCCCCGGAGGGCGTGCCGGGCAGTCCTACCCGGGGCAAAATGGGACTCCTGGCGGCGCGCGAGCCACGTCCGTCGGGCCGGTTGCCTATTCCACCCGGTTCCAATAAACTAACGCGCTCACCCCTGCGTGACTGGCGATAGAACCCCACGCTGTCAAGCCTGACGGGTTCAAGGTGGAGTGCCCCACCGTGAAGCGCAGGGTGCCGTTTTGCCGTTCGCCTGGGCAGCCATGTATCGAGCGCGCCGTCGTTTGCGCTGCCGGTGGTTGTCCTGCCTCGCGTGTGCGGCACCTCCTTCATACGCCGCGTCAAGGCTCCCATCATCGGCAGTGGCCAGCCGTGCAGCGTACCTGCTACGCCCTCAGCACACGACCCGCGCATGATCCGGTCAACCTGAACACACTTAACGGAACCAGCATGTTTGACAGAGCCCAAAGCACCATCGCCAACATCGACCCGGAAGTCTGGAAGGCCATCCAGGACGAAAACCACCGTCAGGAAGAGCACATCGAACTGATCGCGTCGGAAAACTACACGAGTCCCGCCGTGATGGCCGCGCAGGGCTCGCAGCTCACCAACAAGTACGCCGAAGGCTACCCGGGCAAGCGCTACTACGGCGGTTGCGAATACGTCGACGTCGTCGAGCAGCTGGCAATCGACCGCGTGAAGGAGCTGTTCGGCGCCGAAGCCGCGAACGTTCAACCGAATTCGGGCTCGCAGGCGAACCAGGGCGTGTTCTTCGCCATGCTCAAGCCGGGCGACACCATCATGGGCATGAGCCTCGCGCACGGCGGCCACCTGACGCACGGCTCGCCCGTCAACATGTCGGGCAAGTGGTTCAACGTGGTCAGCTACGGCCTGAACGAAGCCGAAGACATCGACTACGATGCCGCCGAGAAGCTCGCCCAGGAGCACAAGCCGAAGATCATCGTCGCGGGCGCATCGGCGTTCGCGCTGCGTATCGACTTCGAGCGTCTGTCGAAGATCGCGAAGTCGGTGGGCGCGTATCTGATGGTCGACATGGCGCACTACGCCGGCCTGATCGCAGCGGGCGTCTACCCGAACCCGGTGCCGTTCGCCGACTTCGTCACCACCACCACGCACAAGAGCCTGCGCGGCCCGCGCGGCGGCGTGATCCTGATGAAGGCCGAGTACGAAAAGCCGATCAACTCGGCGATCTTCCCGGGCATCCAGGGCGGCCCGCTGATGCACGTGATCGCGGCCAAGGCCGTCGCGTTCAAGGAAGCGCTGTCGCCGGAATTCAAGGAATATCAGCAAAAAGTGGTCGACAACGCTCGCGTGCTGGCCGAGACGCTCGTCAAACGCGGTCTGCGCATCGTGTCGGGCCGTACGGAAAGCCATGTGATGCTGGTCGATCTGCGCGCGAAGAAGATCACCGGCAAGGCAGCGGAAGCGGCACTGGGCGCGGCGCACATCACCGTGAACAAGAACGCGATTCCGAACGACCCGGAAAAGCCGTTCGTGACGAGCGGTATCCGCCTCGGCTCGCCGGCAATGACGACGCGCGGCTTCGGCACGAAGGAAGCCGAGCAGGTGGGCAACCTGATCGCCGACGTGCTCGACAACCCGGAAGACACGGCAACGATCGAGCGCGTGCGTGCGCAGGTCGCGGAGCTGACCCAGCGTTTCCCGGTCTACCGCTAAGCCGCCATGCGCTGCCCCTTCTGCCGGCACGACGATACGCAGGTCGTGGACTCGCGGGTGTCCGAAGATGGCGCCGCGATCCGGCGCCGCCGCCGCTGCCCCGCCTGCGACAAGCGTTTCACGACGTACGAGCGGGTCGAGCTGGCGTTGCCCTCGGTGGTGAAGAAGGATGGCAGCCGCACGGAATTCGATCGCCGCAAGATCGTCGCGAGCATGCAACTGGCGCTGCGCAAGCGCCCGGTTGCAGCCGACGCGGTGGACGCCGCCGCGTCGCGTATCGAATATCAGCTGCTTGGCAGCGGCGAACGTGAGGTGCGCAGCGAGCGCCTGGGCGAGCTCGTGATGAACGAGCTGCGCGCGCTCGATACGATCGCGTATGTGCGCTTCGCGTCCGTCTACCGGCGTTTCGAAGACGTCTCCGAGTTCGAGGACGTCATTGAAGAGTTCCGCCGGATGAACGCCCCAGCCGCGCCCGCCAAGCCTCCGCGCAAGCGCTGATTTCTCGCGTATCCGCATTTTTCTCTCCCTGAAGTCCAACCGCGAATTCGTTTGATGCACGGACATTGTCGTGCAGGGATTCGCGCGTCCGACACCTGGCCATCCGGCTAATTGTGGCTGTGCTCGCGGGCCGTTACATTCGATGCGTTCTTGATGGAAATAGAGGAATGCAGATGAAACGGAATGCTCATGTGCGGTGCATCTGTCGCGGGTTCACGCTGTTCGAATCGTTCGTCGTCGTTGCGCTGCTCGCCGTCGTCGCGACGTTGACTGTGCCTTCATTCATTGCGTGGCACGTGCGCGATCAGGTCGACGCGCGCGCCCGCGCGTTGCTATCCACCCTGAGTTACGCGCGCGGTGAGGCCATGCGGCGCGGCGCGCGCGTGACGGTGTGCCGCGTCGATTCCGCGCGCCATTGTCTGGCTGCGGGACAGCCGTGCAAGGCGGGCAACGTGGACTGGTCGTGCGGATGGGCTGTGATGATCGAACGCGCAGGCGGCTTCTATCCGTTGCGCGTGCAGCCGGAGCTTGCATCCGTCAGTATCGCGGGCGCATCGACGAATCTGACCTTCACGCCGCCTGCAGGTCAGGCGAACGGCAGCTTTCGCAGCTTCGATATCGGCCCGCGGACGGAGTCGAAGGCCACGCAAGGCAAGGACTGGCGACGCTGCATTCGGATAGCGGCAGGGGGACGGCCGCGCATCGTCGATGGAGCATGTGGAGCGTCGGCATGATGCGTACGAACCGCGTGTCGCAGTCCGGTCAGTCGCTGATCGAGGTGCTCGTGGCCGTCGCAGTGACGGCCGTAACCGTGCTCGGCCTGATTGCCGTGCAATTGTCGATCGCGCGCGACGCGCGCTCCGTGTCGTATCGCGAGCAAGCCGTGCTCGTTGCCGATGCAATCGTCGAGGCGGCGCGCGCGCCGAATCCTGGCGATGCAGCCGTCGGTCAATGGAAGACGCGTGCTGCCAATCTTTTGCCGAAAGGCGTCGCGGATGTTGGCGGGGCGGCCGGCGGCGCGGTGTCGTTTGCGCGCGCGACCTGGGCGTGGCAAGACAGCATGCCGCGCGGCGGACGGGACGCTGGAGACATGATCGACGTGCCCGCATCGTGCGGCGATGTCGACGTGCCCGGCGGCATGCAATGTGTCGCGTTGGCCTTTGCCCGATGAAGCCAGGCCTCTTCGTGCGTCGTCGCGATGGGTGCGCGCGTGGACACACGCTGCTCGAGATGGCGATCGCGATGGCCCTCGGTCTGATCGTGACGGCGGGTGCCGTATCGCTTTACCGGTCGCAGCGGATCACCTTCACTCGGGCCGCCGACGCCGCACAGATTCACGATGCCGGCATGACGGCGCTGACGCTGATCGGCGAGCAACTGCAGATGGCGGGGTTCGTTTCCGCCGATATGCCGCGTAGTTTCGTGGCACGTCCGGCTTTGTTCGGCTGCACGAGCGGTCGGCCGACTGGCGCCGACGACAGCCTGACCTGTGAATCGCTCGCATCCCATTCGGACGGCATCGCAGTGCGCTACGTCGCCGACAACGTGTCGACGTGGCCCACCGCGACCGGTCTGCCGGCCGATTGTCTCGGCCAAGGGCTGACGAAGACGGACGCGGACGCGCGAGGCGTGACCGTCGTCAACCGCTTCTATGCAAAGGCCAGCAGTTCGACGGGGGAACCCGAGCTGTATTGCGAAGGAACGGGGAAGGCCAATTCTTCGCAGCCGCTTGTCGAAGGCGTCGAGCGGGTGCGATTGCGGTATTGGCTCGCGGGCGCGTCGTCGGCTGTGGATGCGGCGGCGGTTGCGCCTGCGCAATGGTCGAATGTCGTTGCCGTCGATGTATGCGTACTCGCTCGGGGCATGCCGCTGACCCCGTCGGCGCGATATGTCGATTGCGATGGCGTGTCGGCCGTCAGCGCGGACTCGCGAGTGCGGCGCGCGTTCTGGCGTCGCGTCGCGATACGGAACAACGAAGGGAGCACGGCATGATCGATACGCACAACGCATTTCGCGGGCAGATGCGCGGTCGCGCCCGCAGCCGGGGCATCGCGCTGCCTGTCGTGCTGCTGATCGCGGCGATGATGCTCGCGACTTCGGCTGCATGGTTCGACGTGTCGGTGACGACCACGCGCAATGCAACGGGCTTGTACGACCATCTGCTCGCGCTGCATGCCGCCGACGCCGCATTGACTTCGTGCGCACGCAGTGTGGTCAACGGCTCGATCGCGCCGATGCTAAGCGCGCAGGCCGTTCTCGGCGAGCCCGTCGGCTGGAAGTCGCAGACCACGTTCGAATCCAACGCGATTGCGCCGTTTGCGTCGTGGCCGGCATCGACGGCCATTCGCGCGCCGCAATGCCTGATCGAAGTATGGCGGCTGACGAACCGGACGGACGCACAGGCCTATCTCGTCACCGCGAGAGGCTACGGGCGCAATGTGGATGCGCAGGTGTGGCTGCAGTTGCAGTTGGTGACGGCTGGCGGCACGGTTGAGAAACACTGGCGGCGCGTCGCTGCGCGCCCATTTTGAGAGGGCGCCCGGACATGACTTTCAGGACGAAGTCCAATACCCAAGGGTTCTCGCTGCTCGAACTGGTGGTCACGCTGGCAATCGCGGCGACACTCGCCGCCTTCGCGATCCCTTCATATCGCGGCCATATCGCGAGGGCGCACAGGACGGATGCGGCGTCGGCGCTGTATCGGGCAGCGCAATTCGCGGAATCCGCTGCGCATGCTCAAGGCGCGCCGTTGCCGTCTGGTCTCGATCAGGCGCCGTCGGGCGGGCGAGCGATCTATCGGCTGCGCCTCCTGCCCGCCGACGACACGAACGGCGGTTACGCGCTCGAAGCGCAGCCGTTGGACAACGGCCCTATGGCCGACGACGCGTGCGGCACTTTCATACTTCACGCAACGGGCGTGAAATCCAACAGGGGCACGGCGAACGCGGACTCCGACGAATGCTGGAGCGCGCGATAGATGAGAAACGGCGCAGGCTGGCGCGCGTCAGGGCGGGCTCATGTCGGAATCGCGCGAAGCGGACGATGCAGGGGCTGCCGTCGCATCGGCCGCGCGCGATTCGCGCTTCACCTGCTGGTAGATGCGAAACGCTTCCCACGCCGCGAGGCCGACGCTGCCCCACTTGAGCACGGGCTTCGCACTTGCAAAAACGGTATTGCGGATCGGTTTCGCTAGCACCAGCGACACAATCGAGCTGATCAGCGGATATTCCTTCAGCAGCGCACCGACCCCGCCCGCTGCGCCGCGTCGGCGTCCCCACGGCATGCCAGCCGCGAAGCCGGGAACGATGAACTTGAGCCAGCTGAAATGGGTGACGGCATGGCGCAGATCGAGTGTCGCCTGCGCGAGTTCCATGCGCTCGACGTCCGCGCGCACGATCAGCAATTCCTTGCGCAGCGCGCGCAGGTGCGGCGCGCTCAGATCTTTGGCCGTTGGGCGGCTGCGAAGGGGACTATCGGAATGAACGTGGCTCATGATGAACGTGTCGATGGACAGGGAAGGGTGGCGCACTCGCTGAACTACCTTTGGCACTTAAGGAAAACCTAGCGCTTGCGGAAAATCTCTCGGTCTTTCTCAAATTCGTTGAGCGTGGCTTCGAAGATCATCGGCGCATTGCGCAGGCCGCTGCGCGCCCGCAATGCGCAGCCGATCGCCGCGATCGCATAGACAAGCGTGATGCCTGCCAGCGCCTGCCATCGGTAGGTGTCCCAGAACGCGATCGCGACCAGCGCGGTCAGCGCGATCAGCGCCATTGTCGCGAGCATCATGGCGGCGAGCCCCATGAACAGCACCATCAGCAACCGGTCTTTTTCTTCGGCCAGTTCGATGCCGATCAATTCGAGCCGCGTTTGCAGGATCGAGAAGACGGAACTGAGAATGCGCCGCAATGGCCCGCGGTCCCCGCTTTGCGATTGTGTATCGATCATGGCGTGAGCGTGTAGCGCGCGAGGATGCGCGAAGAAGGCGCGGACAGGCGCGTGCGCCTGTCCGCCTGTCAGCGAAGCGTGCCGTCCGCTCCCGCGGCCGGCCGCTTCACGCGTGTTACTTGCGATTGATCAGCAGGCCAACCAGCACGCCGACACCGGCTGCAATGCCAATCGATGCCCACGGATGCTCGTGGACATAGTCGTCGGTGGCGCGCGCGGCCTTCTTGCCTTTTTCGACGACCACGACCTGCACGTCGGCTGCCTTTTCCTTCGCCTGCTTGAGACGCGAGAGCGCCGTCTCGCGCAGTTCAGAAGCGCGTTCGCCCGTGGCGCTCGCGGCCTGCTTCAGCAGATCTTCCGCATCTGCGAGTACGGTTTTGATATCCGACATCAATCTCTCCTTGTTGACTTCCGACATTGACTGCTCCCTTCGTGCACGCTACGCGTGAATCGTAACCAAAGAAACCGCTGCTGGCGAGCCAGCAGCCGGCGCGTCGTAGGTTACGCGCAACCGCGCGCAATTCTCCGAACGCGCTCGCATGAAGCGTTCCCGAACGTCACGGGCTTTTCCACGAGCTTTTCATGTGGCCTGCTTCAAACCGGTGCGCTGATCGTCTTGCAGAGCACGCCATCGTTTGATGGAGTTGATCTGTCCCGTTAAGTTTCGTACATCGGCGAGAAAATTACAAAAACTGATAAGCGTTGCAGCCGATGTTCGTTAGAAGTGCGCGCCCTCGTCCCGTATGCTCTAATTTGTACCCCTCCGCCGGCTGGACCGTGCGGATCATTCGAATCACTACAAGGAGCTGCACTGTGAGTCTACGTCTTGGCGATGTCGCACCCGATTTCGAACAGGAGTCCAGCATCGGTCGCATCAAATTCCACGAGTGGCTGGGCGATAGCTGGGGCGTCCTGTTCTCGCATCCCGCCGACTTCACGCCTGTCTGCACGACAGAACTGGGCCTGACCGCGAAGCTTGCGAGCGAGTTCGAGAAGCGCAACGTGAAGACGATCGCGTTGTCCGTGGACAGCAAGGAATCGCACGGCGAGTGGATCAAGGACATCAACGAGACGCAGGCCGCGAGCGTCGGCTTTCCGATCCTCGCCGATGGCGACCGCAAGGTGTCGGAGCTGTACGACATGATCCATCCGAACGCGAACGCCACGCTGACGGTTCGCTCGCTGTTCATCATCGATCCGCAGAAGAAGGTGCGCCTGATCATCACGTACCCGGCAAGCACGGGGCGCAACTTCGACGAGGTGCTGCGCGTCATCGACTCGCTGCAGCTGACGGACAACTATCAGGTCGCGACGCCGGGCAACTGGAAACATGGCGACGACGTCGTGATCGTGCCGTCGCTGAAGGACGAAGAGGAGATCAAGCGCAAATTCCCGAAGGGCTACACGGCGCTGCGTCCGTATCTGCGGATGACGCCGCAACCGAACAAGTAAGCCTGCTTCGGTTCACTTCTGAGCCTGACAGTAAAAAGCCCGCGTCCATCTAGAACGCGGGCTTTTTTGTTTGGAGCTTTCCTAAGCATGACGCAGCGTCAGAAGAACGCTTGGATGCCCGTCTGAGCGCGTCCGAGAATCAGCGCGTGAATGTCGTGCGTGCCTTCGTAGGTGTTCACGACCTCCAGATTCACCAGGTGCCGCGCAACGCCGAACTCGTCCGAAATGCCGTTGCCGCCCAGCATGTCACGCGCCATGCGCGCGATGTCGAGCGACTTGCCGCATGAGTTGCGCTTCATGATCGACGTGATCTCGACGGCGGCCGTGCCTTCGTCCTTCATCCGGCCCAGACGCAGCACGCCTTGCAGGCCCAGCGTGATTTCCGTCTGCATGTCGGCGAGCTTCTTCTGGATCAGCTGGTTCGCGGCGAGCGGCCGGCCGAACTGCTTGCGATCGAGCGTGTACTGACGCGCCGTGTGCCAGCACGCCTCCGCCGCGCCGAGCGCGCCCCACGCGATGCCGTAGCGCGCCGAGTTCAGACACGTGAACGGTCCGCGCAGGCCTTTCACGTTCGGCATCAGATTTTCTTCAGGCACGAACACTTCGTCCATCACAATCTCGCCCGTGATCGACGCGCGCAGGCCGACCTTGCCGTGGATCGCAGGCGCGCTTAAACCCTTCCAACCCTTCTCAAGAATGAAGCCGCGAATCTCATCCTTGCCGTCGGTTCCGAGCTGCGCCCACACGACAAACACGTCGGCGATCGGCGAATTCGTAATCCACATCTTCGCGCCCGACAGCGAGTAGCCGCCGTCGACTTTCTTCGCGCGCGTGACCATGCTGCCGGGATCGGAGCCGTGATTCGGCTCGGTCAGGCCGAAGCAGCCGATCCACTCGCCCGACGCCAGCTTGGGCAGATATTTGTCCTTTTGCGCGTCGGAGCCGAATTCGAAGATCGGCACCATCACCAGCGACGACTGCACCGACATCATCGACCGGTAGCCCGAATCCACGCGCTCCACTTCACGCGCGATAAGCCCGTAGCTCACGTAGTTCAGGCCGGGGCCGCCGTATTGCTCGGGAATGGTCGGCCCGAGCAGGCCGAGCTCGCCCATCTCGCGGAAGATCGCGACGTCCGTCTTTTCATGGCGGAACGCGTCCAGCACGCGCGGCGTGAGCTTGTCCTGCGCATACGCCTGCGCGGCGTCGCGCACCATGCGTTCTTCTTCCGTGAGCTGCTGATCGAGGAGCAGCGGGTCTTCCCAATGAAACTGCGCGGCGGCTGCCATGAGATATCTCCTATTTCGACCGGAACAGGCTGGTTGGCCGCATCCATCGGTCTCATACTTGACTAAAGTTCCGCTGTGCGGAACAATGTTTTGCAAACGACGATTGAGTTTAGCATCCGATGTCGAAACCTGCATCCACCCCTTCTCTATCGGCGGGCGTTTCCGATTCCGTCGACGAACGCAAGTTCGTCGTCGCGCTGGCGCGCGGCCTCGATCTGCTGCGCGCGTTCCGACCCGGCGAGACGCTGCTCGGCAATCGCGATTTCGTCGAGCGCACTGGTCTGCCGAAGGCGACCGTGAACCGGCTGGCATACACACTGACCGTGCTGGGCTATCTGCGCTTCGACGACGCGCTCGGCAAATACGCGCTGGATGCGGGCGTGCTGTCGCTCGGTTTCGCGCTGTTGTCGGGCACGGACACGCTGGAGCTGGCGCGCCCACACATGCGCAACTTCGCGCGCGAGGTCGGCGCGGCCGTGTCGCTCGGCTGCCGCGATGGTCTGGACATGATCTATCTGGAGACGATCCGCAGCGAGACGGCGCTGACGCTCGGGCTCGCCTCCGGCTCGAAGCTGTCGATGCTGACGAGTTCGATGGGCCGCGCGTATCTGGCCGTGCAACCGCACAGCACCCGCGCGGCGCTACTCGCGCAACTGCAGCAGGCGGCGGGCGGCGAAGGTCCGGCGCTCGTCGCGCAGGCGCAGAAGGAAATCGACGCGTACGCGAACGAGGGCTGCTGCTACTCGTTTCGCGACTGGCACGACGACGTGAACGCCGTGGCCGTGCCGTTCACCGATGCGCGCGACGGCAGGCTGCTGGTGCTGAGCTGCAGCGGCCCGGCGTCGTCGATGGGGGAGAGCGTGTTCCGGGAAACGGTCGCGCCGCGTCTGAAGGCGCTGGCCCGGCGTCTGGGCGATAGCCCGTGAAAATCTCAGGCAGTCCGATTTTCATGCACGATGAACAGCGGACCCTGCACGAAGCGCACGTCGTACTGCTGCAACAGGTCGAACTGCGCTTCCGTCGTCACGCGATTGAAAATCAGCGGAATTCTTAGCCGATTCGCATAGCTGACCAGCGGCTTGACCATCGAGTCGCGCAATGCCGAAGCGGCGTCCATCTTGATGAAGTCCAATCTCGCCATGTCCGACACGGACAGGATCTGTCCTGCGTTGGGCAGATTGCCCGCGACCTTGAATCCGTAGTGCTGATAGCTCTTGGTCAGATAACCAAGAAACGTCCGATGTGCGACCGCCGCAGGCGGCAATTCGATGACGACGCGCGACGGATTCAGCCCAAACGACATCAGCACAGTTGAGAAATGTCGTCCGTGGTCGTAACGCACACTCTTCAGCAGCCGCTCGTGGACCCGCAGGAACAGCAAACCGTGCCGCTGCGGGCCGAAAAAGTTGATTGCATGCATGGCGCGCGACATCCGGTCCAACGCGACCAGTTGCTGGTCGTCGGCGATGTGGTCGAACGGATCGAACGCATCGAGCGGCGTGCCGTCCAGCCGCTGCGTGATCGCCTGCACGCCGAGTTCGTCGCCGAAACGGTCTGCGCTGTCCGGCGACGACGCCAGCGATTGCGCAAGCGCATGCACGCTGATGTCGAAGATCGGCTCATAGCTGCTGCCGATCTGGATATCGCCGCACGTCGCGATCGCCTCGCCGCTGTGCGCGCCCGTGCCCAGCCTTAGGTGCTCGCCGAGAAACGGATGAGTGGAAGCGCGGTCGACGAGTTCGGGAATGGTCAGCGGGATCATGAATACGAGGAAGCAGACTGTGAAAGGGCGGCGCGTGCCGCATGGTTCGATGGTAGCAGCGGCGACCGCGCTTTCATGCACCAAATACTGATATGGATTTCGTCGTTCGTGGGGCGATCCGGTGCGAACCGAGGGTATACGTTAATTTCACTAATCATAATCTGTTTTACCATTCGTAAATCTCGATTGCGGGTGCGCCTGAGCTGTTCCACGCGGCCGCCGTCCGCGTAGCTTGCTCCGCCGTGCCGATGCTGACGCTCGCCGTCGCAACCCGGCAGCGACGCGGTTCAGGGAAACGCAGACCGTTTGAGATTCATCGGAGACTTTGCATGGAATCGTCCACACGACGCGAAATCCAGCCGGGCTATCAGTCTGGCTTCGCCAACGAATTCGCCACCGAGGCCCTGCCCGGCGCTCTGCCGCAGGGCCGCAACTCGCCGCAGCGCGCGCCGTACGGTCTATATGCCGAACAGCTGTCGGGCACGGCGTTCACCGCGCCTCGCGGCCACAACCGCCGCTCGTGGCTGTACCGCATCCGGCCGGCCGCGGTGCATCAGCCGTTCACGGCGCTGTCGTCGCACCGGCTCGTCGCGAATTTCGCCGACGTGCCGCCGACGCCGCCCAACCAGCTGCGCTGGGACCCGCTGCCGATGCCCGCCGAGCCGACCGATTTCATCGACGGCTGGGTGACGATGGCGGGCAACGGATCGGCGGAAGCAATGAGCGGTTGCGCGATCCACCTGTACGCGGCCAACCAGCCGATGCAGAACCGCTATTTCTACAACGCGGACGGCGAACTACTGATCGTGCCGCAGGCCGGGCGTCTGTCGATCTTCACGGAAATGGGCAAGCTCGAGGTCGAGCCGTTCGAGATCGCGGTGATTCCGCGCGGCGTGCGCTTTTCCGTGACGTTGCCGGATGGCAAAGCGAGCGGCTACATCTGCGAGAACTTCGGCGCGCTGTTGCGGCTGCCGGACCTCGGGCCGATCGGCTCGAACGGCCTCGCCAATCCGCGCGATTTCCTCACGCCGCATGCGGCCTACGAAGACCGCGAGGGCGACTTCGAACTGGTCGCGAAGATGAACGGCCATCTGTGGCGCGCGGACATCGACCATTCGCCGCTCGATGTCGTCGCGTGGCACGGCAACTACGCGCCGTACAAGTACGATCTGCGCCATTTCAATACCATCGGCTCGATCAGCTTCGACCACCCGGACCCGTCGATCTTCCTCGTGCTGCAGGCGCAAAGCGACACGCCGGGCGTCGACACGATCGATTTCGTGATCTTCCCGCCGCGCTGGCTCGCCGCCGAAGATACGTTCCGCCCGCCCTGGTTCCATCGCAATGTCGCGAGCGAGTTCATGGGCCTCGTGCACGGCGCGTACGACGCGAAGGCGGAAGGCTTCGTGCCGGGCGGCGCGAGCATCCACAACTGCATGGCGGGCCACGGCCCCGACGCCGACACGTTCGAGAAGGCGTCCAACCTCGACACGTCGAGGCCGAACAAGGTCGACAACACGATGGCCTTCATGTTCGAGACGCGCACGCTGCTCAAGCCGACGCGTTTCGCGCTCGAAACGGCGCAGCTTCAGGCGCGTTACTACGAATGCTGGCAAGGTCTCAAGAAACACTTCAATCCGGAGCAACGATGAACGCATCGAGCGATCTTCAGGCGACGCTCGACGCGTCGCGCAAGAGTTGGGTCGAGTCGGCCAATGACGCGTCCTGCGATTTCCCGATCCAGAACCTGCCGTTCGGCATTTTTAGCGACGGCCTGAACGCGACGCGCCGCGCGGGCGTGGCGATCGGCGATTGCATCGTCGATCTGGCCGCGCTGGAAAGCGCGGGTCTCCTGACGGTGCCGTCGTCGGGTGAAGGCGGCAGTGTGTTCGTGCGCGACGCGCTGAACGACTTCGTCGCGCTCGGCCGCGATACCTGGCGCAGCGTGCGCATCCAGTTGAGCAGGCTGTTGTCGCGCGATCACGCGACGCTGCGCGACGACGCCGAACTGAAGCACCGCGCGCTGATCCGCATGGCCGACGCCACGCTGCATCTGCCCGTGCAGATTCCGGGCTACACGGACTTTTATTCGTCGAAAGAGCACGCGACGAACGTCGGCTCGATGTTCCGTGATCCGAAGAATGCACTGCTGCCGAACTGGCTGGAAATTCCCATCGGCTACAACGGGCGCGCTTCGTCGGTGGTGGTGAGCGGCACGCCTGTGCGCCGTCCGAACGGCCAGCTGAAGCTGCCTGATCAGGAGCGGCCCGTGTTCGGCGCGTGCCGCAAGCTCGATATCGAACTGGAGACGGGTTTTATCGTCGGACGCGGCAATGCGCTCGGCGAGCCGATTGCGTGCGAGGACGCGGAGAACCATATCTTCGGCATGGTGCTGCTGAACGACTGGAGCGCGCGCGACATCCAGCAATGGGAATACGTGCCGCTCGGGCCGTTCAACTCCAAAGGCTTCGCGACGACGATCTCGCCGTGGATCGTCACGCTCGACGCGCTCGAACCGTTCCGCGTCGCGCAGCCCGCCCAGGACCCGCAGCCGCTCGACTATCTGCGCCACGCCGGCAAGCACGCGTTCGACATTTCGCTCGAAGTGCTGCTGAAGCCGCGCGATGCGCAGCAAGCGACCACGATCGCGCGCACGAACTTCCGCCACATGTACTGGACGATGGCGCAGCAACTGGCGCATCACACGGTGTCGGGCTGCAATACGCGCGTCGGCGATCTGATGGGCTCGGGCACGATCAGCGGCCACACCGACGATTCGTTCGGCAGCCTGCTCGAACTGACGTGGAACGGCAAGAAGCCGCTGCAGCTGGAAGAGGGCGGCACGCGCGCGTTCATCGAAGATGGCGACGTGCTGACGCTGGCAGGATGGTGTCAGGGCGACGGCTATCGCGTCGGGTTCGGCACGTGTGTCGGCGAGATTTTGCCGGCGCATGCGTGAGGCCGTCGCCGCGCTTGATGCTCGCCGACTTCGCGGGCTGAAGCGCCTTCGACCCTCCGCGCACACCGTCCGGCACGCGCGGAGGGAAACATCTCACGACGCGGCGCTCGCCACGCCGCGTCGCTTCTCCCACAAGGCCGCCGCGAGAAACGCCAGCGCGCTCGCGAGCACCACCCCGATCATCGCGTCGTTGCCGACGCTCTTCATCAACGCACCCGCGATCAGCGGTCCGCCGAAGCTCGCGATGCTCCACGACGCGCCCACGAGCGAACTCGCCGACACCAGCGCCACGCCGCGAAAGCGCTCGCCGCACGCGACCAGCGACAACGTATAGATCGCGCCCGCCGCTGCGCCGAGCACGTAGAGCAGCGGCCAGCACAGCCACGGCGACGCCACGGCCAACGGCAAGAGCGGCAGCAGTGCGACGACGAGCACCGCGCAGCCGATGTGCACGCGCTCGCGCCCCAGCCGGTCGGCAAGCCAGCCGATCGGGAACTGCATCGTCGTGTCGCCGAGCAGCAGCGTGGACGCGAACAGCACGGCGACCTCGCCCGGCACGCCGTGCGCCATCGCGAAGAGCGGCATCAGCGACAACGCGATGGTGTCGAACAGCGCGAAGAAGCCGGTGCCGATCACGAGCGCGGGCATTTGCGGCAGAACGTGACGCCAGCTGCCGTGCGGCTCGTGTTCGTCGGCGGCGTGAGGCGTCGAGCGGATCATCGACAGCACCGGCAACGCGATCAGAAAGATCACGCCGCAGATCAGAAATCGCCAATGATCGAACCGCGCAATCTGACTGACGAGCACGGGGCCCGCCATCTGGAACAGCGTGAAATTGGTCGCATAGATGGCGACGACGCGGCCGCGAGAGGCGTCGTCGGCGAGCTGGTTGACCCAGGCTTCGCCGATCGTGAAGAGCAGCATCAGCGCCGCGCCGCACAGCACGCGCAACAAGGCCCAGACGAACAGGTTCGACGTGAGTTGCATCAGCGCCGTCGCGATGGCGACGATCAGCACCGAGCCGATGATTGCCTCGCGGCCGCCGCAGCGCGCGGCGATCCGGCCAGCGACGGGCACGACCAGCAGGCCGCCGCCCGCCTGCGCGGCCGTCAGCAGGCCGACCACGTCGGTGCCGTATCCCGCTTGCGACAGCGCAAGGGCAGTGAGGGGAAGTGTCGCGCCGCTGCCGAGGCCGACCACGGCCACGCTCAGGATCAGCGCGAGGAAATCACGGGAGAAGACGACTTTCATAACGGGCGTGATGCTACACCGCACGCCTGTCGCGCGCACCCGCCGACGGCGCGATCTGCGGCTTCCGAATGACGGGCGGCGCGCTCAGCCCGCCACGGGCAAGCGCCGGTCGAGCGACACCGACCACCACGTCAGCGCCACGGCAGCCGCGGCCGTCGCGACGCCGACCCAGGGCAGCGACGTGAGCGGCGCGCCCGCGCCGATGGCCATACCGCCGAGCCATGCGCCCGTCGCATTGCCGAGATTGAAGGCGCCTTGATTGAGCGTCGAAGCGAGATTCGGCGCGCTGCTCGCACGGTCGACGATGAGCATCTGCAGCGGCGGCACGATGGCGAACGCCAGCACGCCCCACAGGAAAATCGTGGTCATCGCGGGGATTTCGCTGTGCATCGTCATCGCGAAGACGGACAGGATCGCGACGATCGCGAGCAGGAACGACAGCAGCGACTGCACGGGGCGCCAGTCCGCGAGCTTGCCGCCGAGCGTGCTGCCCACCGTCAGCCCGAGGCCGAACAGCAGCAGCACCATCGTGACGGCATGTGGCGTGAAGCCCGTGACGTCTTCGAGGATCGGCGTGATGTAGGTGAACGTCGAAAAGAGACTCGCCGACGCCAGCACGCTCGTGCCCAGCACCATCAGGACCTGCGGATTCTTCAACACGGTGAATTCGTGCACCAGGCTCGCCTTCTGCATGTCGATCTTCGATGGCAGGCACAGCGCGAGCGCGACGGCCGCGATCACGCCGATGCCCGTCACGGCCCAGAAGGTGGCGCGCCAGCCGACGGCCTGGCCGAGCGCCGTGCCGAGCGGCACGCCGAGCACGTTGGCGAGCGTGAGCCCCGTGAACATGAGGGCAATGGCTTGCGCGCGGCGATTCGGCGCGACGAGCCCCGCCGCGACCACCGAGCCGATGCCGAAGAACGCGCCGTGGCAGAACGCCGTGACAATGCGCGCGGCCATCAGCACCGCGTAGCCCGGTGCGATCGCGCACAGCAGATTGCCGAGGATGAAGATGCCGATCAGGCTCATCAGCGCTTTTTTGCGCGGCATGTTGGCGACCGCGATCGCGACGATGGGCGCGCCGATCGTCACGCCCAGCGCGTACGCGGACACCAGCATGCCCGCCGCCGGAATCGACACGCTCAGATCGCGCGCGACATCGGGCAGCAGCCCCATGATGACGAACTCGGTGGTACCGATTCCGAACGCGGCAACGGCTAGTGCAAGCAGGGGCAAAGGCATGATGGGAATGTCGCGGGAGGGTCGCGCGGGCGGACGGGAGCGCCGCGCGCGGTGCCGTCGCGCGCTTTCGGGACGAGTGCGCAGGCGCCGGCAAGGGTAAGTCAGTAGGGGATTGTACCTAAGCCGATCCCGCCATGCGCTAACGTTCGCGCACTGTTGTATTTCGTCGATAACGACTCGATTGCGCCGCCATCCGGACGAGAAAAGCCCTTATTTCAAGGGACTTTTTTGTCCGGCGCGGGGGCGAGCGAACTGCCGTGACGCCCTGCGCCCGCGGCGAACGCAGCCGCGCCTGCAAGGCCCTGTTCGAACACCGCGCGATACCCGCCCGCGCCTTCGCGGCGCAGGGCTTCGGCGAGATCGTCGAGGGGCGAATTGTCGTAGACGGAGCGGCGGTCGGCGAGCAGTGCGGCTTGTGGAAACGCTGCGAGATCGGCGGCGAGCTGTTCGGCGGCCGCGCGCGCCGCGCCCTTCGGCACGATGCGATTCGCGAGACCGAACGCGAGCGCTTCATCGGCGCTCACGGCGCGGCCCGTCAGGATCAGATCGAGCGCGCGCGACTGGCCGATCAGACGCGGCAGCCGGATCGTCCCGCCGTCGATCAGCGGAATGCCCACGCGCCGGCAGAACACACCGAGCACGGCATCTTCTTCGACCACGCGCAGATCGCACATCGCCGCCAGTTCCAGTCCGCCCGCCACCGCGTGCCCCGCAATCGCCGCGATCACCGGCTTCGTGAACCTCATCCGCGTCGGGCCCATCGGGCCGGGGCCGCTGCCGTCGGCATGCAATTCATTGCGCCGTGCGTCGTCTTGCAGAGCAGAGAGGTCCGCGCCCGCGCAGAACGTGCCGCCCGCGCCCGTCAGCACGGCGGCGCGCCACGCGTCGTTGGCCTCGAAGCGGCGGAAGGCGGCCGCGAGCGCCTCGGCCGTCGGACGGTCGACGGCATTGCGGCGCGCCGGCCGGTCGATCACGATGGTTGCGACGGCGTCGAACGGGTCCGCGACTTGCTTGTTCTGTGCACTTGCGTTTGTTTGTGCAAATTCGATTCGTACGTGTTCGCTGAAGTGTTCGCTAGCCATCGTTGTCTCCGCTGCGACGGATCGGTGAAACCGCTGGACTGAAAACAGGGCAGCAAGTAAAGGCAAATAAAGGCGCGAGGCATGCTTCGACACCCTAAAGAAGCGCGCCAAACGACCGCTAAAGCAGGAGCAACAGCCTCGGCGACGATGCGTGACGAACAGGCGGCGATGCAGCGCGAATCGCCTGTCATCAGTTCACGCGGTTTTAACAATCGACTCGTAGCTTAGGTGAATTTTGAACAGCCAGGGCGCGTGCACGCACCGGCGCAGGGAGTACGCCCTATGTCCTCATTAATGGAATCACCGACCACGTCTTCCGCGGTCTCGCCGCCATCGGGCAACGAGCCTGTCTGGATCGTTCCGCTGCACGCTCATCCGCACTATGCGCACGTGCGCCTGAGGCGCGTCTTCACGACGGACGGCACGCGGCACCAGGTCGTGCTCGTCGATGCGCGCAAGCTGCTGGCATGCGCGGATCGCGACGAAACGGATTACGTGCTGCGCCCCGTGGACGAATGGCATCAGGGCAAGGTGCGCGGCATCCGCGAGTTTCTCGATCCGGCGAACGCGCGCATTCCGCAGATGCCCTACGTGACCATCACGACGCGCTGTGCGCCGGGATTGCTCGGCTGGCTGCGGCTCGAGCACGAAGGCGTGGTCGCGTTTCGCAACGGGCAGCACCGCGCGCGCTACATGCTTGCGGCGGGCGCCGTGTGGTTTCCCGTCGAAGTGCACGAGCGCGAAGCGGCGCTGCTGCGCCAGTTCTGCGGCGCGCCCGACGATGCGCGCACGGCGTTGCGTCCCGCTTTCGCCGACGCGGACGCCATCTCGCGCACCTGACCCGTACGCTATTCAACAGACGAACAACTGAACGCGCATCGGCACGGCACGTATCGATGCGCGTGCGCGCCCGTGCGTGGCGCGCGCCTCAACCGTTCGCGGGCGGCGGCTCGACGACGTTGCGCGGCGTGCCGTCGCGCCAGGCTTCGACATTGCCGAGCGTCGTCTGCGCGATCTCCGACATCGCCTCGCGTGTGAAGAACGCCTGGTGCGCGGTGACGATCACGTTCGGGAACATCAGAAGCCGGGCGAGCACGTCGTCTTGCAGCGGCAGGTTCGAGTGATCCTCGAAGAAGATGCCGCCTTCTTCCTCGTACACGTCCAGCCCGAGATGCCCAAGCTGGCCGCTTTTCAGCGCGCCGATCAGCGCATTGCTTTCGACGAGCCCGCCGCGCCCCGTGTTGATCAGCATCGCGCCGCGCTTCATCTTCGCGAGCGCGTGGCTGTCGATCATGTGATACGTGGACGGCAGCAGCGGGCAATGCAGGCTCACGATGTCCGCGTGCGCGAGCAGCGTGTCGAGCGGCACGTAGCGCCCGCCAAGCGCGATCAGTTCCGTTGCGGGCGGCCCGGGATCATGCGCGAGCACCTGCATGCCGAAGCCCGCCATGATGCGCGCGAAGCACCGGCCGATGGTGCCCGTGCCGATCACGCCGACCGTCTTGCCGTGCAGGTCGAAGCCGAGCAGCCCGTTCAGCGAGAAATCGCCTTCGCGCGTGCGGGCGAACGCGCGCGCCAGCTTGCGGTTCAACGCGAGAATCAGCCCCACGGCGTGCTCGGCCACGGCATACGGCGAATAGGCGGGCACTCTGACCACGGCCATGCCCAGCCGCTGCGCCGCCGCCAGATCGACGTGATTGAAACCCGCCGAGCGCAGCGCGATGAGGCGCGTGCCGCCCGCGTGCAGGCGCTCGAGCGTCGGGGCATCGACGCAGTCGTTGACGAACGGACACACGACGTCGTAGCCCTGCGCGAGGACGGCCGTGTCTGCTTCGAGATGCGACTCGTGAAAATGCAGCTCGTAGCGGAACGCCGCGTTCGCTTCGGTGAACGTGTCGATGTCGTACTGGCGGCTGCTGAACAGGATCATGCGCATGGCTCGTGGCCTCCCGTTGGGCACAACCGACCCGGCGCAAACGCGCGGCTTACGAAGCGTGCTGCGCGATGTGCAGATCGTGCGCGACTATGGCATGCGCGTTGGCGGGAAGGGGCGACTGCCCGCAACCCGCATGCTCGACCGTGTAATCGACGAACGCGCGCGTCCTGGCGGGCAAATGGCGGCGGCGCGGATACACCAGCGACACCCTGGCCTGCGATTCGTCGACCGTGTAGTCCTGCATGATGCGCTTCAACGCGCCCGTTGCGAAGTCGTCGGCGACGAGCGGCTCGGGCAGCACCGCGACGCCCATGCCCGCGATCGCCGCGAGGCGCACGAGCAGCGCGCTGTTGACCATGTACGACGGTTCGATCGAGACGGGCTGCGCGTCGCCGTCGCCATCGACGAAATGCCAGACGACGGGCCCGCGCGGCTCGACGGGCGCCGCGATGCACGTATGCAGCGCGAGATGCTCGGGATGATGCGGCTCGTCGCGGGCGGCCAGGTAGGACGGCGACGCGCAAGGCACGAGCCGCTGCGTCGCGAACGACAGCTCGACGCTGTCCGTATCCGCCGCCGCGCCCGACGGCGACGGACCGGCGATGAACAGCCCCACGTCGTAGCCGTCTTCGATCAGATGCGGCGCGCGCTCGGCGAGCGTCAGCCGGATTCGCACCCGCGGGCAGCGCCGGCGGTAGCCGTCGAGCAATTGCGTCAGCGCCTGCGGCGACAGCGCGCCCGTCGCGACGACGCGCAGCGTGCCGCCCGGCTCGCGCTCCGTGCCCGCGACGGAGCCTTCCAGATGGTCGAGTTCCTCTAGCAGTCCGCGGCAGCCCTCCAGGTAGTGCACGCCCGCTTCCGTCAGAGACAGGTTGCGCGTCGTGCGATTGATGAGGCGTGCATGCAGATGCGCTTCGAGCGTGGCGATCGAGCGCGTGACGAGCGCGTTCGATACCTTCAGCTGCTGGGCCGCGCGTCTGAAGCTCTGGGTTTCGGCCACCCGGACGAATACCCGCATTGCGTAGATCTGGTTCATGTTGGCGCCCTCGTAAAGCGCGGTGCTGCCGCGCGTCGTTGACCCGGTTGTGGCGTGCGGCAGATAGCTGCGTCAGCCTTTGCGGGTTTGATGCCGGAAATCGCTTGCGAATGCAAGCGGTGCCGGCGCAAGAAACTGAGTCACCGGTTCAAAAATAATATTGACAGTTGCCGGCGATTACAATATTTCTTGAAAACGATGACGCTTATTGCGTACTTGTAAAAGGCCAATACCCTGTCATTTTCAGAAAAGGCGCATTGCGATTCCGCCAGCTTAATAACACCGACATAAAAACCCCCATCGGCTGTAAAGCCGTGTTCAGGTTGTTCGACAACTTTGCGAGGGAACCATGTCTGCCAACGCCAGCAACACCAGCTGATGCAAGGCGGTCCGTCGAATCCGTCAAACGGAGCCGGCGCGAACGTGTCACCGGCGGACCCCACATTCCGTTTCGAATTCACCGGTTAATTCCGGGGGATATTCGTGCGCTTTTTCTAAATCGCGATTAAATGACGTCCGGATTAATCGTGGCCTCGCGCTTTTAAAAAGATTCATAAAACCAGCCGCTTTTCGGGAAATCCGAACATGGTCGCTGAATTGCTTAAGGCTCAGCCGGAGATTGCCCTGTTCGCGAGCCTTGCGCTCGGATATCTGATTGGATCGATCAAAATTGGTCCGATCCAGCTTGGCGGAGTATGCGGCACGCTGATTGTCGCATTGCTGCTCGGGCAGACGGGCGCGCGCATCGCCCCCGATCTCAAGAACATCGCGTTCGCACTGTTCATCTTCGCGCTCGGCTTCACGGGCGGTCCGCAGTTTTTCGCCAATATCGGGCGCGGCTGGCGCTACGGGCTGCTGTCGATTGTCGAGATCGTCTCGGTGCTCGTGCTGGTGATGATCGCCGTCGCGGTGCTGCATCTGGACGCGGGCACGGCGGCGGGACTGCTGGCGGGCGCGGCGACGGAATCGGCCGTCATCGGCACGGCCTCGGAGGCCGTCGCGAAACTGGGCTTCGGCGACGCCGAGACGTTGCGGCTGCAAGCGAACATCGTCACGGCTTACAGCGTCAGCTATCTGTTCGGTCTTATCACGATTGTGCTGTTTACCAGTCAGTTCGCGGCGCTGCTGATGCGCGTGAATCTGCGCGACGAAGCCGAGCGTGTGTGGCGGCAGCTGGGCGGCGGAGACTCGCTCGAAGAGGGCAAGCGGCTGGCCGCCCCTGCGCTGGTGGGCCGCGCGTTTCGCGTGGGACGGGCGGCAGGCGTCGCCGTTGGTGCATTCGAGGCGCAGTACGGCCACAACCTGACCGTCGAACAGATCGAGCGCGGCGGCGCGCCGCTCGCCGTCACGCCTGAACTGGCGCTTGCGGCGGGCGACTTCGTGCTGGTCAACGGCCGGCGCGAGGCGCTGGTGGCCGCGGCACCCGCGCTCGGCGACGAAGTGGCGTCGGGTCACGGCTTCTCGACGGCGCTCGCCGACACCGTCGACGTGGTGTTGACGCGCAAGGACGCGCACGGCGCGACGATCCGCCAGTTGCGTGAACGCGCCGACCCGGCGCAGGGGCGCGGCGTCTACATCGCGGCCGTCACGCGGCTGGAGACGCGCGTGCCCGCGCTGCCGGGCACCGAACTTAATCGCGGCGACGTGCTGACGCTGGTCGGCGCGAAGGCCGACGTCATGCGCGGCGCGCAGCGGCTCGGCTACATCCTGCCCGCGACGCTCAAGACCGACTTTGTCTATCTCGGCCTCGGCGTGCTGATCGGCATGGCGATCGGGCGGCTGTCGGGCACGTTCGGCGGCATGACGCTCGCGCTCGGCACGGGCGGCGGCTGTCTGCTGTCGGGACTGCTGTTCGGCTGGATTCGCTCGCGTTATCCCGTGGTCGGCTCGCTGCCGTCGGCGGCCGCGCAGATCCTCAAGGACTTCGGACTGGCGACGTTCATCGCCGCCGTCGGCCTGTCCGCCGGTCCGGACGCGATCAAGCTCGTGCGCGAGTACGGGCTCGCGCTGCCCATCGTGGGAATCCTGATGGTGCTGGTGCCGGGGCTGCTGTCGCTGTGGGTCGGCCGCATGCTCCTGAAGCTCGACCCGGTGACGCTGCTGGGCGCGATTGCCGGCCAGCAGTGCAGCACGCCCGCGATCAGCGCGCTCGTCGGCGTGACGGGCAACTCGACGCCCGTCATCGGCTACACGATCACCTACGCGCTGTCGAACATCCTGTTGCCGCTGATGGGGCCCGTCGTGGTCGGGCTGGCCGCGAAGTTCGCGCTTTGACCCGGGCGACGGGTTGCCAATGCGCAAGGACAGCCGAAGCGCGAACCAGCAGCATCGCATGTCCACGCGATTCGCGATGAGCGCGCACGGGCAGGAGCGGCGGACGGTAGTGCCACATCGTCCGCCGCGTTCGGTCGCGGGCAGCCCGCCCGCTTTTCAATGAGGGGGCACGATGGACCTGATACACAACATCTTTCATAAATCGCCCGAGATCGCTTTATTTCTCTCGCTGGCCGTCGGGTATTTCATCGGCCAGATCAATTTCGGCAAATTTCAGCTGGGCGGCGTCGGCGGCTCGCTGCTGGCGGCCGTCGTCATCAGTCAGGCGGGCGTGTCGATCGACAACGGCGTCAAGGCGGTGATGTTCGCCGTGTTCATCTATGCCGTCGGCTACGACTCGGGACCCGGGTTCTTCAATTCGCTGAACCGACGCACGCTGCGCGAAATCGCGATGGCGCTGTTTCTGGCCGTGTCGGCGCTGATCACCGTGATCGTCTGCGCGAAGATTTTCCATCTGAACAAGGGGCTGGCGGCAGGGCTCGCGGGCGGCGCGCTCACGCAGTCGGCCATCATCGGCACGGCGGGCGACGCCATCGCGCGGCTCGGTCTGCCGCCCGAAGAAGTGAAGTCGCTGCAGTCGGACGTCGCGATCGCGTACGCCGTGACCTACGTGTTCGGCTCGCTCGGCGCGATTATCGTGTGCGTGAACATCCTGCCGAAGTTCATGGGGCGCGACCTGCGCTCGGCCGCGCTCGATGCCGAAGCGAAACTCTCGGGCGGCACGCCGTCGCGCGGGCCGGGACAGATGGCGGCGTTGCCCGAACTGGTCGGGCGCGCGTTCAAGGTCGGGCCGGCGGCGGGACGCAAGGTGTCCGAGGTCGAAATGAGCGTGCAGGACTTCGTGTCGATCGAGAAGATCCGGCGCGCCGGCAAGGAAATCGATCCCGCGCCGGACGTCGTGCTGGCCGCCGACGATGTCGTGCTCGTCGTCGGGCGGCGCGAAGGGATGGTGCCCGTCGCGCCCAAGCTCGGCATCGAAGTCTCCGACGTGACCGACGTCAGCGCCGTGATGCAGACGCGCCAGGCCGTGTTCACGCGCAAGGGCATGAACCATACGACGATCAGGACGGTGCGCGAAAACGTCGACCGCGACCTGCGGCATGGCGTGTTTCTCGAAAGCATCACGCGGGTCGGCCAGCCGGTGCCGATCCTGCCCGAGACACAGCTCGAACACGGCGACGTGCTCACGTACTTCGGCTCCGCGAAGGACACGAAGCGCGCGGTGCAGGCGACGGGCTACGAGCTGCCGTATTCGATCAAGACCGACTTCATCTACATGGGCGTCGGCATGGTGGTCGGACTGCTGATCGGGTTGATCGTCGTGAATATAGGCGGCGTGCCGCTTACGCTCGGCTCGGGCGGCGGCTGCCTGCTCGCGGGCCTCGTGTTCGGCTGGATGCGCGGCAAGCACCCGATGTACGGCGTGATGCCGCCTGCCGCTTCGCGCCTGTTGCAGGACTTCGGGCTCGCGGCGTTCGTCGCCGTGGTCGGTCTGAACTCGGGCCTGCAGGCCGTGACGACGATCAAGCAGCTGGGCTTGACGATCTTCCTGCTCGGCGTGGTCGTCACGCTGCTGCCGCTGCTGCTCACGATGCTGTTCGGCCGCTATGTGCTGCGCTACGACAACGCGGCCATTCTGGCGGGCGCGCTGTCGGGCTCCCGTAGCGCCAATCCGGCGTTCGGCGGCGTGCTAGACAAGGCCGAAAGCGCCGTGCCGACCGTGCCGTTCGCGATCACCTATGCGATCGCGAATGTGCTGCTGACGTTGCTGGGACCGCTCGTCGTCGGGCTGGTCTGAATGCGCCGGCGGGGCGCGCGTCCCGCTGGCCAAGGACTGTCGCCGCCGTATCGGACGGGCACTGCCCGCGACGCGCCGGCGCATTTCCCCCTTTTACTGGAGAACGCATCATGGCAAAGGACAAACAGGGTAACGGCAAGGGTGACGACAAGGCGGCGCTGCAGGCGCTCAGTCCGTTCGAACTGAAGGACGAGTTGATCAAGGCGGCGGGCGGCGGGGCCGTCGAGCGTCCCGCCAATGTTTCGATGCTCAACGCCGGCCGCGGCAACCCGAACTTTCTCGCGACGATCCCGCGCCACGGCTTCTGGCAGCTCGGCCTGTTCGCGATGCGCGAGTCGGAGCGCTCGTTCACGTACATGCCCGAGGGCGTCGGCGGCTTTCCGAAGCGCGAAGGGCTGGCCGAGCGCTTCGAACTGTTCCTGCGCGAGAACAAGGGCTCGCCGGGCATCGACTTTCTCGCGGGTGCCGTGTCGTATGTGCGCGATCAGCTGGGCCTGTCGGGCACCGATTTCCTCTACGAGATGTGCGAGGGCATTCTGGCGTCGAATTACCCCGTGCCCGACCGCATGCTGAAGCTGTCGGAAGTGATCGTCGGGCAGTATCTGCGGCGCGAGATGATCGGCAAGTATCCGTTCGTCGGCGAGTTCGACATCTTCGCTGTGGAAGGCGGCACGGCCGCGATGACCTACATCTTCAACACGATGAAGCAGAACCACCTGATCAAGGCGGGCGACACCATCGCGCTCGGCCGCCCGATCTTCACGCCGTACATCGAGATTCCGACGCTCAACGACTACGAACTGAACGTCGTCAATCTGGATGCCGACGTCGAGAACAACTGGCAGTACTCGAAGGCCGAACTCGACAAGCTGCGCGACCCGAAGGTGAAGGCGTTCTTCCTCGTGAATCCGAGCAATCCGCCTTCCGTGAGGATCAGCGACGAGAGCCTCGAATACATTGCGCAGATCGTCAAGGAGCGCCCGGACCTGATCCTGTTGACGGACGACGTGTACGGCACCTTTGCCGACGACTTCGTGTCGCTGTTCGCGCTCGCGCCGAAGAACACGATCCTCGTCTACTCGTACTCGAAGTATTTCGGCGCGACGGGCTGGCGCCTCGGCACGATCGCGACGCACAAGGACAACGTCATGGACAAGCTGATTGCCGAGTTGCCGAAGGACACGAAGAAGATTCTGCACAAGCGTTACGAGTCGATCACGACGGAGCCGGACAAGCTGAAGTTCATCGACCGGCTGGTGGCCGACAGCCGCACCGTCGCGCTGAATCACACGGCGGGCCTGTCGACGCCGCAGCAGGTGCAGATGGTGCTGTTCTCGCTGTTTTCGCTGATGGACACGCCCGACGCCTACAAGAACGCGCTCAAGCACCTGATCCGCAACCGCAAGCGCGCGCTGTTCGAGGAAATCGGCATCGCGTTCGACGAGAAAGACGCGAACCAGGTCGACTACTACACGATCATCGACATGGAGTATTTCGGCGAACGTGCGTACGGCCGCGAGTTCGTCGACTGGCTGCTCCAGCATACCGAGGCGTCGGAGCTGCTGTTCCGTCTCGCAACCGACGCGCGCGTGGTGCTGCTGCCGGGCATGGGCTTCGGCACGAAGCATCCTTCGGGACGCGTATCGCTCGCCAATCTCAACGAGTCCGACTACCGCAAGATCGGACGCGCGATCCGCAAGCTCACGGAAGAGTACGTCGAGCGCTACAGGAAGGAGACGGGCAAGGACCTGCAGCGCAAAGAGGTCAAGTGACAATCTCGGGCGCGAAGACCGGGATGCGTCTCTTGCACAAACGCGCATATCGGTGAATGATCGGAAAAATCAGCCCGCCGCCCGCAGGTCTGCTGCGCGCGGCGGGTTGTTTTTTCTGTCCTGTCCTTCGTCCCTTGCGTTCCGATCATGACCACTACAACGTCCCATGTCGTTCCCTGTCCTGAAGTCGAATCGCTCGACGCGATTCTTCCCGAAGAGCCGCTCCTGATGATGGGCGCCGGCCCCGTGCCGATTCCCGCCGCCGTCGCGAAGGCCAACGCGATCGTCATCAACCATCTGGGCGGCACGATGGCCAAGGTGGTCGGACAGGTGAAGACGATGGCCCGCTACGTGTTCCAGACGAACTCGAAATGGGTGCTGGGCGTGGCAGGCCCGGGCTCGGCCGCGATGGAAATGGCGATCTCCAACCTCGCGTGGCAGGGCACGCGCGTGCTCAGCATCAAGAACGGCTTTTTCAGCGCGCGGATGGCGGAAATGGGGCGGCGCGTCGGCGCGGACGTCTCGCTGCTCGAAGTCGGCGACCGTGCCGTCGCGACGCTCGAACAGGTCGAAGAAGCGATCCGGCGCACGCGGCCCGAGATCGTGACGATCGTGCAGGGCGAGACGTCCAACACCGTCTGGAACTATCAACTGAAGGACATCGCGGCACTCGCGAAAAAGGCGGGCGCGCTGGTCGTCGTCGATGCCGTGTGCACGCTGTCGACGATGCCGCTCGAAATGGATGCGTGGGGCATCGATGCCGTGATCACGGGCGGGCAGAAGGGGCTTTCGTCGATTCCGGGCGTGTCGCTGATCGCGTTTTCGGATGCCGCGTGGGAGCGCGTGAAAGGGCGCTCGCATGCCAGTGCGCATTGGTGTCTGGATGCATCATTGGCCGAGAATTTCTGGCACAACGCGGGATATCACTACACGGCGCCCGTGTCGGGCGTGCTCGCATTGCACGAGGCGCTGCGGCTGGTTTGCGCCGAGACACTGGAGAAGCGTTTTGCGCGGCATCTGAAGTGCTCGCTCGCCTTGCAGGCGGGCATCAGCGCGATGGGTTTGCAGCTGTTCGCGCCGGCTGAGTGCCGGTTGAATTCCGTGGTCGGCATCGAGGTGCCGGCGCGGCAGGGCACGGCGCTGACACCCGCCGATATCTGCGGGCATATTTCGCGCTATCACCAGGTCGAGATCTCGGGATCGTTCGGTTTGCCGATCGTGCGGATCGGGCAGATGGGCGAGCAGGCGCGCGCGCATAACCTGTTCCGTACGCTGCACGCGTTTGGGCGAACGATGGTGGACCTTGGCGTCGAAGTGGATTTGCCGGCTGGCGTGGCGGCGCTCGAGAGGGCGCTTGCGGGTGGGCGTGAGGAGTAAGGATTTTGCGTGGGCGTCGGCGTTGGGCCCGTGCGGTGTTCGGGCAACGCTAACGCATCAAAGACAAAGCGCGGATGCCAGCAAAACCCACAAAACTCACGTCAACGCCTGCGCCTCAGACGCAAAAACCTCAAGCCGCCGCAGGCGCGTTCGGCGTGCGTGAACTGCGCAAATAGAGCATGGTCGACAGCGCCACGGCCGCCGCCGCTGCAACAGCCGCGAACAAAAACACCGAGCCGTAACCGAATTCGCCAGCGATATATCCCGCCAGCGGCCCGGTAATACCCAGCGACAAGTCCAGAAACACGGAGTACGCCGACAGCGCCGCGCCGCGGCTAGCGGGCGGCACCAGCCCGACGGCCTCGACGCCCAGCGCCGGAAACACCAGCGCAAATCCGAACCCCGTTAGCGCCGCGCCCGCCAGCGCGACATGCGGCTCGGGCGCGAGCCACAGCAACAGCAACCCGACGCATTCGAAGGAAAACGACGCAATCGCCACGCGGAAACCGCCGTACGTCTTGATCGTGTTCGCAAACAACAGGCGCGCGCCGATGAACAGCGTGCCGAACACCGTCAACGATAACGCCGCGTTCGGCCAGTGCTTTGCCGCATAAAACAGCGTGATGAACGTCGCAATCGAGCCGAATCCCGCCGAGCCGAGCGCGAGCCCGATGCCGTGCGGCAGCACGCGCGTGAACACGCTGCCGTACGACATGCGCTCGCCGTGAACCACGGGGACGGCCGCAATTGGGCGCGTGAGATAGAAGCCGAGCGCCGCCAGCGCGATCACGACGACGCCGAGCGCGAAAAAGCCCACGTTGTGCGCGATGGCGACGCCGAGCGGCGCGCCGATCGCGAGCGCGCCATACGTGGCGATGCCGTTCCACGAGATCACGCGCGCGTTGTTCGTCGTGCCGACGCGTCCGATGCCCCACAGGATTGCGCCCGTGCCGCACAGGCTCTCGCCGAAGCCCAGCACGAGCCGGCTCAGCACCAGCAGGCTCAGGCTCAGCACCGGCCAGCGGCCGAGGAGCACGGCCAGCAGCAACAGCAGGCCGCTCACGCCGCAGCCGATCAGACCGATCGTCACCGTTTTCTTCGGCCCGAGCGTATCCGCCGAGCGTCCGGCGAGCGGGCGCGACGCGAGCGTCGCAAAGTACTGCACGCTGATCGCCAGACCTGCGATCACGGCGCTATAGCCCAGATCGTCGTGGACATAGCCCGGCAGCACGGCCAGCGGAATGCCGATTGTCAGGTAGCAAAGAAACGTGAAGAAAACGACAGGAATGATCTGCAACGTGACGGCAAATTCGCTGCGCGGCTTGGCGGAGTCGGCGGACATGGGGAAAACGAGACTTGAAATCGGCGGGAAGGCATGATTGTCCCATGGAACCGATCCCCCCGCAGCGCCTGCTTAATTATTTTCCCGCCGGAAAAACGGGCACTGCCGCCATTTTGAGGGATTTCCGTCAATTTTTCCGCCTCCCTGTCGAAACTTAGCCGGCTGCAGCGGCGCGACTGAGTGTCCCAACCTAACCAAATTGGGCAAAAATTGCTTTCAGCGGACACGGCTTCATAAGCGCTGCGTGCCGCGCCCGTCTCAATTTATCGCTCCAGCTGTATGTCCCCCATGCGATCGGGCCTATGGGTTGTGAATATTGATGATGCTACTTTTCGAATCGTCAGCCGCACCGCCGCACTCCCCATCCAGGCGCGAACAACCGAAACGAGCACGAGACATGAGCCAGCCGATCCGCTTTTACCACCGCAACGCGATCCGTGAGATCGCCGACGCGCCCGTCACCCGCACCGTCCTTCAATATCTGCGCGAAGACGCGCGCTGCACGGGCACGAAGGAAGGCTGCGCCGAAGGCGACTGCGGCGCCTGCACCGTCGTCATCGGCGAGCGCGACGACGCGGGCGGCGTCAGCTTCAAGGCGGTCAACGCGTGCATCCAGTTTCTGCCGACGCTCGACGGCAAGGCGCTCTTCACCGTCGAAGACCTGCGCCAGCCCGACGGCAGCCTGCATCCCGTGCAGGAAGCGCTGGTCGAGTGCCACGGCTCGCAGTGCGGCTTCTGCACGCCTGGCTTCGTGATGTCGATGTGGTCGATGTACGAGAAGCACGGCCACGAGCATGCATGCGCGAACCGGACGGTGCCGAACCGCGCCGATATCGCCAACGCGCTGACGGGCAACCTGTGCCGCTGCACCGGCTACCGGCCGATCATCGAGGCCGCCGAACGCATGTTCCAGTTGCCCGCGCCGAAAGCGCCCGTCGACGTGAAGTCGCTTGCGGAAAAGCTCGCGGCAATCGGGCGCACCGACACCTTCCACTACGAACACAACGGCCAGACCTTCGACGCGCCGCGCACCGTCGCCGCGCTCGCGAAGATCAAGGCCGACGCGCCCGGCACGCGCATTCTCGCGGGCAGCACCGACATCGGCCTGTGGGTCACGAAGATGATGCGCGAGCTCGGCCATATCGTGTACGTCGGTCAGATCGACGAAATGTGCAAGCTCGAAACGAACGGCGACTGGATCGAGATCGGCGCGGGCGTGACCGTGGAGCGCGCCTATGCGGAACTGGCGAAGCAGTATCCCGAACTCACCGAGATGTGGCAGCGCTTCGCGTCGCTGCCCATCCGCAACGCGGGCACGCTGGGCGGCAACGTCGCCAACGGCTCGCCCATCGGCGATTCGATGCCGGGGCTGATCGCGCTGGGCGCACGCGTCGTGCTGCGCGGCGGCGACATCGAGCGCGAGCTGCCGCTCGAAGACCTGTACCTCGCGTATCAGAAGAAGGACATGGCGGAGCACGAGTTCGTCGTCGGGCTGAAGGTGCCCGCGCGCAACGAGGCGCGCAAACACTTCACGTTCCGCACGTACAAGATTTCGAAGCGCTTCGATTCGGACATTTCGGCCGTGTGCGCCGCGTTCTCGTTCATTGCCGACGGCGAGACGATCCGCGAGCCGCGCATCGCGTTCGGCGGCATGGCGGCGACACCAAAGCGCGCGACGCACGCCGAAGCCGCACTCGCCGACGCCGACTGGCACGAAGCGACGGCGCAGGCTGCGATGATCGCGCTTGGCAACGACTATCAACCGCTCTCCGACATGCGCGCGACGAGCGACTACCGGCTCGAGGCGGCGAAGAACACGCTGTATCGCTTCTGGCTCGAAACGCGTCCGAACAATCCGCTGCAAAAGAGCGCGATCGATGTGCGCGCGGTTATCGCGGCCGGTGCAGATGCTGGAGCCGACGCTGGTGCAGAAGCCTAAGGACGCAAAGGAACACGGAGAACCCACAGAATGAACCAGCAAGCCGAACCGTTCCTGAAGGACGCAAAAGAACTCGCCGAGTTCACGCAGGTACACGTGTCGCGTCCGCATGAATCCGCGCATCTGCACGTGAGCGGGCGCGCCACTTATACGGATGACATCCCCGAAATCGCGGGCACGCTGCACGCGGCGCTTGGCCTGTCGCCGAAAGCGCACGCGAAGATTCTGTCGATGTCGTTCGACAAGGTGCGTGCGACGCCCGGCGTCGTCGCCGTGTTCACGGCAGGCGACATCCCCGGTCATAACGATTGCGCGCCGATCGTCAAAGGCGATGATCCGATTCTCGCGGACGGCGTCGTGCAGTACGTCGGTCAGCCGATGTTCATCGTCGTCGCGACGTCGCACGATGCGGCGCGGCTTGGTGCGCGTCGCGCGGACATCGAGTTCGAGGAATTGCCCGCCGTGCTGACGGCGCAGCAGGCGCGCGCCGCGAACCAGAGCGTGATCCCGCCGATGCGACTCGCGCGCGGCGACGCAGCCACGAAGCTCGCGCACGCGACGCATCGCGACGCGGGTGAAATGCTGCTCGGCGGCCAGGAGCAGTTTTATCTGGAAGGGCAGATTTCGTACGCCGTGCCGAAGGACGACGACGGCATGCATGTGTGGTGCTCGACGCAGCATCCGACGGAAATGCAGCATCTCGTCGCGCACGTGCTCGGCGTGCATTCGCACAACGTGCTGGTCGAATGCCGGCGGATGGGCGGCGGCTTCGGCGGCAAGGAATCGCAGTCGGGTCTGTTCGCGTGTTGCGCGTCGCTCGCGGCGTGGAAGCTGCTGTGTCCCGTCAAGCTGCGCCCCGATCGCGACGACGACATGATGGTCACGGGCAAGCGCCACGATTTCCACTACACGTACGACGTCGGCTACGACGACGACGGGCTGATCGAGGGCGTATCCGTCGATATGACCTCGCGCTGCGGCTTTTCCGCCGATCTGTCCGGCCCCGTGATGACGCGCGCCGTGTGCCACTTCGACAACGCGTACTTCCTGTCGGACGTGGCCATCGACGGTTTCTGCGGCAAGACCAACACGCAGTCGAACACGGCGTTTCGCGGTTTCGGCGGCCCGCAGGGCGCGTTCGCAATCGAATACATCATCGACGACATCGCGCGCTCGCTCGGCAAGGATTCGCTCGACGTGCGCCGCCGCAACCTGTACGGCAAGACTGAGCGCAACCAGACGCCGTACGGCCAGATCGTCGAAGACAACGTGATTCACGAACTGATCGACGAACTCGAAGCGACCAGCGATTACCGCCGGCGCCGCGCCGAAGTGCTCGAATTCAACCGCAACAACGAGGTGCTGAAAAAGGGCCTCGCGCTCACGCCTTGCAAGTTCGGCATCGCGTTCAACGTCACGCACTTCAACCAGGCGGGCGCGCTGGTTCATATCTATACCGATGGCTCCGTGCTCGTGAATCACGGCGGCACGGAAATGGGCCAGGGTTTGAACACGAAGGTCGCGCAAGTGGTCGCGCACGAACTCGGCGTGAGCTTCGGCCGCGTGCGCGTGACGGCGACGGATACGTCGAAAGTGGCGAACACGTCGGCCACGGCGGCATCGACGGGTTCCGACCTGAACGGCAAGGCCGCGCAGGATGCCGCGCGCCAGTTGCGCGAGCGTCTGTCCGTTTTTGCCGCGGAGAAATTCGGCGCGGGCGAAGTGACGGCATCGCAGGTGCGCTTCGCAGGCGACTGCGTGCTGGTCGGCGACGCAATCTTGCCGTTCGAGGAAGTGATCGCGAAGGCGTATCTCGCGCGCGTGCAGTTGTGGTCCGACGGCTTCTACGCCACGCCCAGGCTCTATTGGGATCAGGCGAAGCTGCAAGGGCGGCCGTTTTTCTACTACTCGTACGGTGCGGCCGTATCGGAAGTCGTGATCGACACGCTGACGGGCGAAATGCGCGTGCTGCGCGCCGATGCGCTGCATGACGTGGGCGCGTCGCTGAATCCCGCCATCGACGTCGGCCAGGTGGAAGGTGGCTTCATCCAGGGCATGGGCTGGCTGACGACGGAAGAACTGTGGTGGAACGCGGGCGGCAAGCTGATGACGCATGCGCCGTCCACGTACAAGATTCCGACCGTCAACGACACGCCGCCCGATTTTCGCGTGCGCCTCTTCAAGAACCGCAACGCGGAGGACAGCATTCATCGCTCGAAGGCAACGGGCGAGCCGCCGCTGTTGCTGCCGTTCTCGGTGTTCTTCGCGATCCGCGATGCCGTCGCGGCTGTCGGCGATTACAAGGTGAATCCGCCGCTCAACGCCCCCGCGACGGCCGAGGAAATTCTCAAGGCAGTCCGCGCCGTGCGCGCGGGTCGATAAAGAAAAGGGAGCCCGACATGATGCACGTTCCGTCTTTCGCGGAGACGCCCGTTCAGATCGGCAGAAGCAGCGGCCATGCGACGAAGCTGCCGCCGCCGATGCACATCGTGCTGTTCGGCGCGGGGCACGTCGGCCATGCGCTGATCGCGTTGCTCGGCCGGCTGCCTTGCGTCGTGCAATGGGTCGACGAGCGCGACGAACTGTTCCCCGACGAGGTGCCCGCGAACGTGCAGATCGAAGCGACCGACACGCCCGACGCTATCGTCGACCAGGCACCCGCCGGTGCGTACTTCCTCGTGATGACGCACAACCACGCGCTCGATTTCGCGCTGGCCGAGCGCATCATGCGCCGGCGCGATTTTGCGTACTTCGGCATGATCGGTTCGAAGACCAAGCGCGTGAAGTTCGAGCGCCGGCTGATCGATCGCGGTGTCGATTCGCTGCGCCTGTTCGAGATGACGTGTCCGATCGGCGTGCCGGGTATCGTCGACAAGGCGCCGACGTCGATTGCCGTCGCGGTGTGCGCGGAGTTGCTGCAGGTGAGGTCGCAGCAGATTTCGCTGGCCGATCTCGCGCCTGTTCAGCAGGCGGAGTGCGCAGGCGTCTGATTCATCCGCCGATTCCTCCAGCGGGCGCGGCGGAAGTTTTCGCCGCGTCTGTTTTTTTTCCCGTCTTCTTTTCGTCCGTCTTCGTTTGGTCCGACTTCGCGGTGGTCCGCGAGCGCCGCGCCTTCTTCGCGACCAGCCGCTCCGACACTTGCGCCATCAGGCCGCGAAGCCACGCGACATCGCTTGGCCGGTCGGGCTGCGGATGCCACATCTGATAGCACTTGATGCGCGGAAACGGGATCGGCACATCGACGACGGCGAGGGGCAGCATCTCCGCGTAATGCAGCGCGAAGCGGCGCGTGGTCGTGAAGATCAGGTCCGATTGCAGCAGCACTTGCGGCACGAGCCCGAAGTACGGCAGCGTCGCGACGACGCGGCGCGACGCGTGTGCGCGCGCGAAGCCCATATCGATTGCGCCGCCGCGCGCGCCGCTGTAGTGAGCGGGCGCGAGATGCGGCGCGGCGAGATAGGCGTCGCGCGTGAGAGGCGCCTTCGCGAGGGGATGATCGGCGCGCATCATGCACACGACGGTATCGGAGAACAGGTCGCTGCGCTCGAAGCGCGCGTCGGGCTTCGGCCAGTTGCCGATCACGAGGTCGAGCTCGCCCGCATCGAGTGCGCCGGCGTGATCGAACAGCGGTCCCAGCGACTCGATCTCGAGCCGCGCATGCGGCGCCGCCTCGCGAAACTGCGCGATCACGGTCGGCATGAAGAAGTCGTTGAGATAGTCGGGCGCGGCGATGCGGAACGTGCGGCGCGAGCGGTCAGGCTCGAAGTCGCCATGCGGCGTGGCGACGAAGTCGACGTCGCGCAACACCTTCTGCGCCGACGCAAGCAGCGATTCGCCGTATTCCGTTGGCACCATGCCGGACTTGCCGCGCACGAGAATCGGATCGTTCAGCGTTTCGCGCAGCTTGCGCAGCGCGGTGCTGATGGCCGGTTGCGTCTGGTTCAGCCGCAGCGCCGTCTGCGTGACGCTGCGCTCGACCAGCAGCGTGCGCAGCACGCGCACGAGCCAGATATCGAGAGAAGCGGCGGTGTCGTCCATGAATCGGCGGGGCGGTGCAGGCCCGTTAAGGCGTTTCGAATGCGTGTGTCAGACGGCATCGCGCGTGCGGCGGCTGTTCCGATGCGAGGCCGCGCGCACGCGCGCGAAGCTATAACCATAGGCCCGTTTGCCCTGCGCAAGCCATAGCGGACGCCATATGACGGGCATCACGGCGGGCCTCCTCGCGGCGCAGCCTCCACGCGGCGGCATGCGCCGCGGCGCCGCTCAGGCCTTCGCCATCCCGGACGGCAGCGACGTGATCCGCTTCACTTCCTTCGAGTCGAGCCAGTTCGGCGTGCGCGCGCAGTAGAGCACCATCGGCAGCGCGTCTTCGCCCCAGAACAACTGCTTGTTCAGCCAGAAGGTCGGCACGCCGAACACGCCGAGCGCGATCGCATCCGCGACGTTGCGCGCCAGTTGCGCGCGCGTCGCTTCGCGCGCGATCAGCTCTGCGCCGTCGGGCGCGTTCAGACGCTCGCACAGATCGGCGAAACCATCCGGCGTGGACGGATCACGCCCATCGCGCCAGATAAAGCGGAAAATCTCGCGCACCGTGTGCAGGTCGGAGCCGAGCGCGATCGACAGCAGCATCGGCTTCATGGAGTCGAACGGATGGGCGGGCGGCATGCGAAACGGAATGCCCAGTTGCTCCGCGCGAAAGAGCGCATACCGGTACGTGAAAATGCGTTTCGCGGGCACGTCGTAGGCGACCCGCTGCCCCCAGTGGCGATACAGCTCGTGCAGCAGCACGGGCGTCAGCGCGAAGGGCAGCTCGGGCCATTTGTCGTGCTGTTCGAGAAGCAGATACGAGAACGGTGAGACAAAGTCGTAAAACCACAGTGGCTGCGTGGCGTCGATGCCATTGGTCATGATGTCTCCCGGTTGCCTGAACGTCGGGCTGTCGGTGGTGCCGTGCTTCAGCCCGTTCTGGTTGTTTCGATCTTACGCGGAGCACGCCGCGTGCGCATCATTGGACGAAATGCCGTCGCAGCAGCGCGCGGCACACCAAAACCCGACCATGCCAGAGACGGGGCGGGCATTTGCGTTGCATTCACGTTGAATTTGCGCGCGTTTGCGCCGCGCTTGCGTCGGGTTTGCAATTTGGCGCCGGGCGCTTCACGAGCCCGAACCGCCGTGACCCGCTTCCTCGCTTTCCCGGTCCGGCTGGCCATCGGTCTCCCGATCGGACGGCCCCGCGTGGCTCGCCGCTCGCGCCTGGGCCCGGCCAATCGCGCCCGGACTCGGGACGGGCGCCTGGGACGCGCTGCCCGCGTCGCGCGCGGCTTCGGAATCGCGCGTGAGGCGGGCCCGCACGAAGCCGATATGCTCGCGCAGCACATAAAACTGATCCGCATACGCAAGCGGCATTTTCAGCCCATTGACGGACTCTTCGATCTTGTCGAGCCGCTCGACGAGCGCCTCGCGGTCCGCCGCCGACGTATCGCCCAGCGCCTCGCGTTCGATCGCGATCAGCGCGCCGTACCAGCGGTAGATGCGCGACTTGACGCGCCATGCGTAGAGCGACGGCACGAGCCGCAGCCCCGGAATCAGCACGACGATGATGGGCACCAGCACGACCAGCAGCCGGTCCGCGAGACTCGCGAGCCAGAACGGCAGCACGCGGTACAGGAAGCTCTTGCCGGACTTGTAGTAGCGCGCGGCGTCGTCGCTGATCGGGAAGTCGCGGGCGAGCGGCGCCGGGAATTCGCCCGCCTTCTGCAGCGCCGTCGCGCGGCCGTGCACCTCGCGCGCCGCTTCGATCAGCAGGTCGGACAGCGCCGGGTGCAGCGAATCGCGCGCGACCAGTTCTTCCGTCGGGGCGACCATGTGGAGCGCGGTCGACGGCAGATTTTTGCCGAGGTCGAACGAGCCCATCGGCATTTCGATCTGCGTCAGATACGGAAAGCGCTTCGCATACGCACCCGCCTGCGTGAAGTCGTAGAACTGCACGCCCGCCGTCCGATACAGCTTGCCCATCACAGGCGGCTGGGCGGAGTCGCCCGTCAGGAAAGCCGCGTCGATCTTGCCTTCCGTGAGCGCCTTCGCGGCGTCGTCGCCGGACAGGGACAAGAGCTTGGTCGGTCCGTCGGGCGTGATGCCGTTGGCCTTCAGCAGCTGCAGCGCCAGCTCGCGCGTGCCGCTGCCTTCGGCGCCGATCGCGATGCGCTTGCCCTTGAACTCGGACAGCAGCGTGACCATCGGCCCCCGATAGAAGATCGCCACAGGCACGTACGCGACGCTGCCGAGCGACATCAGATTGTCCGTCGACTTCTGCGGCGCGACGCCGTCCTGCACGAAGCCGACGTCGACGTTCGCGTGGGGATCGGTCAGGCGCCGGTAGTTATCGAGCGAGCCTTCCGTCTCCAGCACGTTCAGCGTGATGCGGTTGCGCGCGAGGATCTCCTTGTACTTCTGCGCGGCGACCCAAAAAGTGCTGCCTTTGGGACCCGCCGCCATCGTCATCGTGCTGGGCGGCGCGGGCTGGATCAGGCGCACGGCGACATAGATCGCCACGGCGCTGATCACGAGGATCGGGCCGAACGAGACGGCGAGGTCGCGCCATGAAATCGCCACGAACCGGGCGACGAGGCGGGGCGGGGGCTTGCGTTGGGCGGTGCGTTCCGGGCGACGTCCGTCGGAAGGCTTCATGAGAATGCTTGACTGTCAGGTGAGTTTGGTTTGTCGGGCGGGCGCGCCACGCGGGCTTGCGTGGCGGCCCGGCGGCATCGCGGGCGGCCGCCATGCGTGCGTGGCCGGGTGTCGCAAGGCGCCGGGGGCGCCCATTTCGACGTTCGCGCCGATGGTACATGAGATTGACGGCGCGGCGGCGCGCCCGGGCGGATCGCCGCGCGACAAACGCGTAACAAAAAGTGACCTCGGGGGCCGCGAGCAACGCGCGACTTCGCTTCCGCCGGGCGCTGCCGCGCGGGCCGCCGGGTCGGCTGATGGGAGCATGACTGGGCACATGAATGGGCGCACGGATGGCTGCACCGATGTCCGCACCGATGTCCGCACCGAAAGCCGCCCCGAAAGCCGTCCCGAAAGCCGCCCCGAAAGCCGCCCCCGCCAACGACGCCCGCCATGCCCGCTCGGCGTTACGTGAAGCTCCGCTTGCGACGTGCGAATCGCGCCAAGGCGGCGCCGCGAACCGTGCATGACACGCGATATCCTTTGCAGAACTTTCAAGGCTAGATTACATTGGCAACGCTGCCGCGAATCAAACGTTGGCGCAGCGCGACCCGGGCAGACTTCCTACCAGACCTGGGCACGCTGCCAGCGCCGCGGCGGGCGGCCGGCGCCGCGCATCGTCATGCACCGTGCAGCGCGCAGGCCGTCGCCACTTCCCATGCCTCTCTCGCAGACCGTGATAACGCTCCAGGCTCGCCATCGCCTCGTTGCGCGTTTGCGCGCGCACGCGATCGGGCCGCCCGCAGTCGTAACCAGCCGCTAGTCAAACGCGGTCCAAACCAAAGCAAAAGGAGAAGTTATGAAATCGGTCGATTTTCTGAAGGCACTGGGTGGTGTCGTAGCAATGGTCGTCGCATGCCACACGTATGCCCAGGCAAGCGACTCCATGGCGCCGGCAGCGCCCGCCGCCAACGCGAAAACCGCCAAGCAGGCAAACCGCGCGCTCGGCCGCAAGGTCCGCTCGGCGCTGGCGAAGACGCAAGGCCTCGACGTGTCGGCGATCAACGTCCGCGCCAACGGCGGTGCCATCACGCTGACGGGCACGGCGCCCGACAACGACCAGATCCAGAAGGCTGGCGATGTCGCGAAGGGCGTGGCAGGCGTGACGTCGGTGTCGAACAAGATCAACGTTCAGCAGCAGTAAGCGAAGTTGCCGCGCCAGCGCCGACGGACCGCATTCCGTCGGCGGGCGGCGGCGCACTGAGCGCCGGACGCACGCTGCACGATGTGGCGTGCTTACCGGTCAGAATGACAAGCGGGCTCCCTTTGCACAGGCAGCCCGTTTCGTTTTGGGCGGCTGTTTTGCGGGTCTCCGTCCGGGCCTTTTGCGGGCGATTCGTTGCGCGCGCATCGGATTCGCGCGGCCGACACCCATGCGACGGCGCGCCGCGCTCTACGAAACGCGACTGCGCGGCGGAAGTCTCTTTGTGTGGACATGCCGCGCGTCATCGCTGAAAGCCGCGTCTGGCGGGCGTTGCAACGGTTCGTAAGCGGCGCGGCGGGCGCTCAGGCATTCCGGCTGTCTCCGTTTAAAGACGATGCGCGCCGGGCGTCTCGCTCGTTCGCAACAGCAAAACGGGCGCCGAGCCCAACGAAAGCCGAGGCCACAACGCGTCAGACCAATCGCGTTGCAAAGATAGCGGCCAATCGGCGCGAAACTTGCATCGGAGCAGCGCCGCAGTCGCGCCCACTGCGTTGTGCATCGCTTGCATCCGGGCACGGCACGGCATCGACAACAAAACACCGGAGACGAACAATGACAGGGAATGTGTTGTTCAGATGTACCGCCGCCGCCCTTTGCACGGCCGCGGCGTCCTTCCTGCTCGCCGCATGTGGCCACGACGACGACCATCCGGGCCAGACGGCCAACGCGCTGCCTTCCTTCGTGGTGTCGGGCAGCGTCACCACGACGGCCTACGACGGCAACAGCGACGACCTCCTGACGGGCGGTCTTGGCAAGTCGGGCCTCGGCAGCGCGACGCCGCCTACGTTCGCGAATGCCGCCAGTCCCACCGCCGCGGAATTGCGGCGCCTCGCGATATGGTCGAATTACCGCGCGCTCGTCGACATGTCGTCGAACGGCGGCTATGGGCGCTTCTGGGGGCCCAACGTCGATCTGAACGGCAACGACACGCTCGGCGAAGGCAAGATCGCAGGCACCGAATACCTCGCCTATGCCGACGACGGCAGCGGCAAGCAGAACGTGACGCTGATGGTCCAGGTGCCGAAGTCGTTCGATCCGAACCATCCCTGCATCGTCACAGCGACGTCATCGGGCTCGCGCGGCGTGTACGGCGCGATATCGGCGGCGGGCGAGTGGGGTCTCAAGCGCGGCTGCGCCGTCGCGTACACCGACAAGGGCAGCGGCAACGGCGCGGAAGAACTCGGCACGACGCAGGTCACGCTGATGAACGGCACGCTGGCGCCGACGCAGACGGCGGGCACGCGCAGCCTGTTCACCGCGAACGTTTCGTCGGGCGATCTGGCGACGTACAACGCGGCGTTCCCGAACCGCTACGCGTTCAAGCACGCGCACTCGCAGCAGAACCCCGAGCAGGACTGGGGCAAGGACACGCTCGAAGCCGTGCAGTTCGCGTACTGGGCGCTCAACCAGCAGTTCGCGCCGACCGTCAATAACGACCCGCAACAGCATGGCGTGCGATATCGCGCGGGCGGCATCACGACGATCGCGGCTTCCGTGAGCAACGGCGGCGGCGCGTCGCTCGCAGCCGCCGAGCAGGACACGCAAGGTTGGATCACGGCCGTCGTGGTCGGCGAGCCGCAGATCAATCTGAACATGGCGCCGGCGGCGCAGGTGCTCGAAGGCGGCGTGCCGATTCCTGCCGCTGGCGCGCCGCTCGCCGACTACATGACCTACGCGAACATGCTGCAGCCGTGCGCGGCGGCCGCGACGGCTGCGGCGGGCGCGCCTTATCTGACGGCGCTGCCCACCGCGACCACCAATGCAATCCGCCAGGCGCGCTGCGCCTCGCTCGCGGCGGGCGGCTTCGTGAGCGGCGCGGACGAAACGAGCCAGGCGAACGACGCGCTCAATCGCCTGCATGCGGCCGGCTATGAAACCGACTCGGATCTGCTGCACGCGCCGATGTGGGATTCACAGGCCGTGCCCGCCGTCGCCGTCACGTATGCGAACGCGTACACGAAGTCGAGCGTGACGGACAACCTGTGCGGCTTCAGCTTCGGCACGACGAACGCGTCGACGGGCGCGGCGGGCGTGGCGCCGACGGTCTCGCCGATGCTGTCGATATTCGGCCTGGGCAACGGCGTGCCGCCGACCAACGGCATCAATCTGGTGTACGACAACTCGACGGCGCCGGGCGGCGCGGACCATCGGCTGGCGACGGCCGACGCGAGCTACGCGGGCGCCGCGTGCCTGCGCGCACTGTGGACGGCGGCGATCCGCGCATGCAGCAGAACGTCAACGCGATCCGCGTGAACGCGAATCTGCACGGCAAGCCGGCCATCATCGTGCAAGGACGCAGCGACGCGCTCGTGCCCGTGAACCACGCATCGCGCGCGTATCTGGCGATGAACAGCATCACGGAAGGATCGAAGAGCCAGCTGGCGTTCTATGAAGTGCTGAACGGGCAGCACTTCGACGCATTCCTGAGCACGGCCGGTTTCGATACGCGCTTCATTCCGGTGCACTACTACAACGTCCAGGCGTTGAACCTGATGTGGAGTCACCTGAAGAACGGCGCGCCGCTGCCGCCGTCACAGGTGATCCGCACGGTGCCGCGCGGCGGCACGGCGGGTGCTGCGCCTGCCCTGACGGTGGCCAATCTGCCCGCCATTTCGGCGAGCCCGGGTGCGAATGCGATTCAGATCGGGTCAGGCACGGTGAACGTGCCGAAGTGACCTGAGAGGTCGCGCGGCCCGCAGAACATGCAGAAAAAAGACGGGCCGCGTGACGGGCAGGTGACAGAAAACGGGCGGTGGGCGGGCAGTGAGCGGGTCCGTCGTCCCACGTACGTGAAAGCCTTCGCCCAAAGGCGACGGATCTTCGTTCATGTGCGCCGTGACACACTTTTTACCCATGGGGTGCAGTACTGTGAAGCTAATGAGGCTTCATGGAGCGATGGCATGGACACGACCCGCTTCACCTACACGGATCTGCCGATCGGCGAACGCGCGGCATTCGAGCTGGTATGCGCGCGACATGGTTTTGCGCCCGCGCACTTCGACATCACGGCAAGCGATGATCCCGACGACACGTCGCATCGGTCGCGTCTGCTGACGATACGGCGCGGCGGCTGGGCGCAGTCGTATCACGAGGACACGGCAGGCCATTGGGTGCGCCAGTTCGAGACCGATCTGAACTGCCGCTTCTTCAAGTGATCGCAGTGAGATGCGCAGGAACGGCGGCGCGCGGCTGGCGTCGCCGATGGCCGTTCGTCAGGCCGTCACGAGCTTGACGCCGACGAGTGTCAACGTCGCGGCAAGCAGGTTGCGCAGCAGCTTGTCGGGCGCCTTTGACGACAGATAGCTCCCCATCACGATGCCCGGCAGCGAGCCGATCAGCAGCGACACCAGCAACGACCAGTCGATCGACCCGAGCAGCCAGTGCCCGGCCCCCGCGAGCAGCGTGAGCGGGACGGCATGCGCAATGTCCGAGCCGACGATGCGCGCGGTCGGCAGCAGCGGGTAGAGCAGCAGCAGCACCGTAACGCCGATCGCGCCCGCGCCCACGGAAGTCAACGACACCAGCGCGCCGAGCACCGCGCCCGTCAGCATCGTCAGCGCGAGCGTGCTGCCCTGGCCCGTCGCGCGCTTGCGCGCAGCCGCGAACGCGGTGAGTTGCGGCCGGAACACCAGCGCGATCGCCGTGATCAGCAGTGCCACGCCCAGCACGACGGAAATCAGATGGGCGCCGCGCGGCGAATTCATCCCGTAGCGGTGCAGCAGGATCAGCGTGACCGTGGCGGCCGGCACGCTGCCGGCGGCGAGGCGCAGCGTGACCTGCCAGTCGATCGAACCCTTCACGCCGTGCACGAACGTGCCCGTCGCCTTGGTCGCGGCGGCGTAGAGCAGGTCCGTGCCGACGGCCGTCGCCGGATGAATGTTGAACAGCAGAACGAGGATCGGCGTCATCAGCGAGCCGCCGCCGACGCCCGTCAGCCCGACCAGAAAGCCAACGAAAAGACCGGATGCCGAATACAGGAGATCGATGTGGGGAAGGGCCATTGCGCGGACCGCGGACGGTCGTAAAAGGTTGCGGGCAAACTTGCCGGTGCTGTCGCCGGGGCGCCGCGCCCGTGCCTGCGGGTCGCGCGGTCTGGTCGCGGATCGGTTCCGGTTCGGTTCGGTTCGGTTCGGCTCCGGTTCGGTGCCGTTCCGTGACGGTTCAGTCCCGCTTCGGTCCCGCTTCGGTGTCGATCCGCTCGTGATCCGGACGGGCGGCGTCGCGGCGAGAGTCCGCTATTGTCGCAAAACCGGCGCTGACGCGTACGATTACGCGCAGATCCACGGCATAGGGCGCTGCCCGACACCTGGCTTACAATGCATGGCTGGCGCGACGGCTACGCCTGCGAGCCGCCAGGCGCGTGCCATGCCCGGCGAGGCTCCTGCGCCCGATCCGCTCGTGCGTTTCATCCAGCATCCCATCCGCAGACCGATAAAAATGAATCCCGGCGTCGCCTACGCATTGCTTGCGTTCACCCTGTGGGGGTTGTTCCCCGTCTACTTCAAGTCGCTGCATCAGATTTCTCCTGTGGAAATGCTCGCGCACCGGATGGTGTGGTCGATGCTGTTCCTGTTCATCGTGCTCACCGTGCGCCAGCAATGGCGCTGGCTCGGGCCGGTGCTGCGCGACCGGCGCCTGCTCGCGCGTTTCGCGGCTAGCGCGCTCTTGCTGTCGACGAACTGGGGCATCTATATCTGGGCCGTCAACGCGGGGCATATCGTCGAGGCGAGCCTTGGGTATTTCGTCAATCCGCTGATCAACGTGCTGTTCGGTCTCGCGTTTCTCGGCGAGCGTCTGCGGCGCGTGCAGTGGCTGGCCGTCGCGATTGCTGCCTGCGGCGTGCTGTGGCTCACGTGGGAGACGGGCCATCCGCCGTGGATCAGCCTCGCGCTCGCGTTCAGCTTCGCGGGCTATGGGTTGCTGCGCAAGACAGCGCAGCTTGGCGCACTCGAAGGGCTGACGCTCGAAACGGTGCTGCTCTTTCCCGTCGCCGTGCTGTACCTGTTTTTCGTTTCGTCGTCGGGAGGCAGCGGTTTCGGCACGGCGTCGTTAGGGGTGAAGGCGCTGCTCGCGCTGGCCGGACCGATCACGGCCGTGCCGCTGCTGCTGTTCGCGGCGGGCGCGCGACGCATTCCGCTGTCGATGCTCGGGCTGATCCAGTACGTAACGCCGTCGCTGCAGTTGCTGATCGGCGTGCTGGTCTATCGCGAGCCGTTCGGCGAGGCGCAGCTGATCGGATACGGCGCGATCTGGATCGCGCTCGCGCTGTATTCGCTCGACGGATTGTGGCGCGCGCGGTTCGCGCGGGCATGACGCTGAACGGCTGTGCTAAACGTTGAGCTCGACGGGTGAGCTAGAGATAAATCGAGGGCCGCACGCGAGCGACCCTCGATCTGCGGGCGGGCTTGCCCGTGTCAGATCGCGCGCTTGACTTCGATCACGCCGAACGCCGCGAGCGCGAACCCTGCGATGCGGTCGATGATCACGCGCAGCTTGTGTCCGATGGCATGCCGCGCGAGCGACACGGCCGTCACGAGGAAACACCACCACGCGATCGATCCGCAAAACACGCCGCACACGGTGGTCAGCGCAACGGCCGACGAGAACGGCCCGCGCGGCGCCAGCGTCGTGAAGAGCGCGGCGAACATGATGACCGTCTGAGGATTGGTGAGCGTGAGCAGCAGTGCGCTGGCGAAGGCCTTCAGCGCGCCCGCGTGGCCGATGTTCGCGAGCTTGCCGTCGCTGTTGTCAGTGCCGTTGCCGTTGTCGGCGGGCACTTTCTGCAGCATCGTGCGGATGCCGAGGTACAGCAGAAAGAGGCCCGCGACGATGTGAAGCGGCTTGTCGTAGGCAAGCATGAACTGCGACACGCTGACGAGGCCAAGCGCGGCGACGAGGCCGTAGATGGCGTCGCCGCTCGCGATGCCGAAGCCGATCGCGAGACCGGCGCGCGGGCCGTCGGTGAGCGTGCGACGGATGCAGAGCATGCCCATCGGCCCGACGGGGGCGGCGACGGCCAGGCCGACGCCGGCTGCCGTGAGGAAAAGTGCTGTCGTCAAGGTGTGCTCCTGGTTTTAGGTTTGGTTTTGTCTGCGACGCTTTTGGTCTTGCGTCTGTTTGCCTTTGCTTTTTGCTGTTTTGCTTCGCGGCGGGGGTTGCCGGTGTGTGTTTGCCCTTTGCGTGCGCATCCGCGTTGCGCCTTCGCGGCGCGGGCGTTGCCCCTGTGCGGGGCGGCACCTACTTTTCTTTGCAGCGGCAAAGAAAAGTAGGCAAAGGAAAGCCGCTCACACCGCCAGCCTCTGACATTTGCCCACGGGCTCTCGACGTCCCCACATTTCACACCGCAGTGTACTAGCACGCGCGAGTTGTCAGCGCATTTGCGTTTGCCTCACCCACTTCACGTACCTGCGTTGTACCACGCGCGCACGAACATCCCCCCCGCCCCAATGCGGCAAACTCTGTGTAGCCGATCGCGCCACACACGAAACCATTGCTACTGATAAGACACTGTGGCTTCAAATTGGGTTTGCAATTCGGGCACTGTCCGATGGGGCGGGACAACCGACACAGAGTTTGCCGCAAGGGGGCGCGAAACGTGAGATGTGGCTGGCGTTTGCGCGGGTGCATGAAGCGGGCGAAGCGCATGGCGAGCGCGTTGGCAACGGACGCGTTTAGCGCGGTGCCGCGCGAAGTGCGGGGACGTTGAGAGCCCGTGGGTAAGTGACAAGGATTGGCGGTGTGAGCCCGCTTTCTTTGCTTACTTTCTTTGCGGCGGCAAAGAAAGTAACTGCCGCCCCGCACAGGGGCAACGCTTGCGCCGCGAGGCGCTATCGCGGATGC
>NZ_JACFYJ010000044.1:0-67518 GCF_037126505.1 Paraburkholderia bengalensis | reverse complement strand
GCAGGAAGCGCCTTGCTTTCACCGCGTTGCTGCGTCAGCAGCAGAGAAACGAGATTATGAAGAACCTTTTTGCTGTCGTCAACCGGTTTTTTTAACTTCCCAACCCGTCGATTTCAGCAGAAAGCCCGTCACTGCTGGCTTCCAGCCCTTTTCCGCGTCTCCCGCGCCGCGTTGTCCGCAGCGCGAAAGACCGGAATTCTAGACATTTGCCCCGGCGGTTGCAAGCGGTTTTTTGATGTGCGTAAAACGCATGACATATAGGCCCGCTCCCCACCCCAACCATCAGCGCCAGCCACGCTCAAGAAGCAACTGCGTGCCGCTCCATTACTCGCGATACGAGCTCCAGATAGTGGTCGAGATCGGGCGTCGAGCGATCCGCTTCCTTCGCGAGATCGTCCCAGCGGCGCAAACGCAGTGCGTCTTCCGCAAAAGGCTTAGCGAGGAACGCCTGCGCCTCGTCGTCGCTGAAAATTCCGCCTTGCAGCTCAAGACTGCGCACGGAATCTGCCGACAACTTCCCAAAGTACGCCGCATCGATCGCGCACAGGCAGCGCTTCGCGTCGACGTGCAACCGGATCGGCTCCAGCACTGCCTCCGGCAACACCGGCCGCAGAAACGGAAGCGCAAAGTATTGATGCAGATCGTCGATGCCTCGCGCCGTCGGCGTTTCGCCCTGCCGATTCAGCAAATGCCCGAGGTCGTGCAGAAACGCTGCCGCGACCAGCTCGTCCGAAGCGCCCTCGGCCTCCGCCAGCGCGCCGCTTTGCAACGCGTGCTCGAGCTGCGTCACCGGTTCGCCACTGTATGCGAGTTGGCCGTGCGCCTCGAACAATCCGCGAATGTCGTTCAGACTCAATGCCACAACATCACTCCCACGGAAGAGAAAAAGTCTTGAGATTCGTGAAGCTCTTCATCGCTTCCTGCACGCCTTCCTTGTAGCCGAGGCCGGAATCCTTGATGCCGCCGAACGGCGTCAGCTCCACGCGATATCCCGGCACCTCCCACACGTTCACCGTGCCCACGCGCAACTCGTTGATGAAGCGCGTCATCGCGTCCTGGCGGTTCGTGCACAGCCCGCACGACAGACCGAATGGCGTGCCGTTGCTGATGCGGATCGCGTCGTCGATCGTATCGAAGGTGATGATCGGCGAGACCGGGCCGAAGGTCTCCTCGCGGATCACCGTCATGGACGGATCGACCTGATCGACGACCGTCGGCGAGTACAGCGCGCCTTCGCGCTTGTTACCCGTCAACAGACGCGCGCCCTGCGCGACCGCTTCGTTCACGCGCGCTTCGAAGAGCCGAGCCGCGTCGGTGTCGATCACCGTGCCCATCTGGTTCGACGTATCGAACGGATCGCCATAGGTCCATTCGCGCGTCTTCTCGACCACCAGCTCCGTGAAGCGCGCGGCGATGCGCTTCTGCACGATCATCCGCTTGACGGCCGTGCAGCGCTGCCCCGAATTCTTGTACGAACCTTGCACGGCCAGTGCCGCCGCGCGCTCGACATCCGCGTCTTCGAGCACGATCAGCGGGTCGTTGCCGCCGAGTTCGAGCACGACGCGCCGATAGCCTGCGCGCTCCGCAATATGTTTCCCGATCGCCACGCCGCCCGTGAATGTGACGAGTTCGGCGAGCGGATTCGTGATCAGTTCGTCGGCGATTTCGCGCGGGTCGCCCGTCAGCACTTGCAGCATCGGCGCGGGCAGACCGGCTTCGTACAACAGATCGGCGAAATAGAACGCCGAAAGCGGCACCTTCTCCGACGGCTTCAGGATCACGCGATTGTTTGTCGCAATCGCGGGCGCGATCTTGTGCGCGACCTGGTTCATCGGGTGATTGAACGGTGTGATCGCGACGATCACACCGGCAAGCGGATCGCGCTGCGTGAACACGCGCCGCTTCTTGCCATGTGGCGTCAGATCGCACGAGAAACTTTGACCGTCGTCGCGCAGCGCTTCGATCGATGCGAACTTCAGCACATCGGCGACGCGCCCGATTTCATAGCGCGAGTCCTGCTTCGACAGGCCCGATTCGAGCGAGATCAGATCCGATGCATGCTCCAGCCGCTCGCGCAGCAGGATACCCGCGCGTTCGAGAATCTGCGAGCGCTCGTAACGCGTGAGCTTCGCGGGGTAGGCGGCAGCGTATTCGAACGCGGCGCGCACATCGTCGACGCTCGCCATCGGCGCCGTGCCGACGCGCATGCCCGTGTACGGATCGAACACGTCGAGCGTGCGCGAACGCGTCGCGCGCTCGCCCTTCAGACGCAGCGCTTCCGCGCAAAAGGCGGGGTGATCGTTGGATTCGATGATTGCGTTCATGATGCCGCCACGTGGTTGAGCGCGAGATCGAATACATCGAAATTGCGCAGACGCTTGCCGGCGACGCGCGCAGCATCGACGCGTCGGTTGAAGATCAGCGGCACCACCTGTTCGGAGATGCCGCCGTGCGAACGCAGCGGCACGGTCAGCCCTGAAAGATCATGCTCATCGCGGCGCGTGCCGAGCGCCGTATCTTTCTTGCTGACCACGACGATGTCGCCGACGCGGTCGTTCGGCAATTCGAAGCGCTCGCAGGCCGCCTCGTTGTCGAGCACGACTTCGATGTCCTGCAAGCCGCCAAGCCGTTCGATCACCTGACGCGCGTTCGCATCGGCGGGCAGATAGATCGTCGCGAACGAACCGAGCGCGCCGTGATGCACGACGTACGGATCGGTGATCGGCAGAATCACGCGCGCCGCGCGCGCGCCGAGCCATTCGTCCATCAGGTCCTGCAGATAGATCACGTTCGGCTCGCCCGTCTGCGGATCATGCTTCGCGTTCATGCCGTGGTCGGCGGTGAGGGCGATCACCCAGCCGAGCGCGTCGAGCTGCGCCAGATAGCCGTCCATCATCGCGTAGAACGCGTTCGCGCCTTCCGTGCCGGGCGCCCACTTGTGCTGGATGTAGTCGGTGGTCGACAGATACATCAGGTCGAGCTTGCGCGTCTGCGCAAGCCGCACGCCGGCCGCGAAGACAAATTCCGACAGACCCGCGCTGTACACATCGGGCAAGGGCAGGCCGACCAGATCGAGCACTTCGTCGATGCCGTTTTCTTCCAGCGTCACTTTGTCGGCCTTTTCCGCCGAGAAGCAGATGCCCTTCATCTGGTTGCCGAGCAGGCGGCGCAGCTTGTCCTTCGCCGTGACGACGGCAACAGCGGCGCCCGCGTCGGCGGCAGCGGCGAGCAGCGTCGGCGCGCGCAGATAGGCGGGGTCGTTCATCATCACTTCGGCGCCCTTGCCTTCATTGGCCTGCGGGTCCCAGAAGTAATTGCCGCAGATGCCATGCACGGAAGGCGGCACGCCGCATACGATTGACAGGTTGTTTGGGTTCGTGAACGACGGAATCACGCAGTCGCCTTTGAATGCGGCGCCATCGCGCAGCATCTTGCCGATGAACGGCGCGACGCCCGCGGCCACAGCCGCTTCCAGATAGTCGTACTCGCAGCCGTCGACGCACACGACCACCGTCGGCTTCGCGGGCAGCGCGTAGCTGCGGCCATTCACTTCAACATTACGTCCGGATTGGATTGCCATCGTTTCTCTTCCCTGCGCGTCGCCGACGCGTGTTCTTGATCGTTCAGGCGAGCAGCGCGCTCAAGCCATCGTCTTCGTCGCCCGACGCATTTGTCGCGCCGGGCTCGACTGCCTCATGCGCGCGCCGCCTGCCGCCCTCGACGTGCGCGAGCATCTGACGCGCGGCGCCGTCCGCATCGCGTGCGGCGAGCGCCGACAGAATCGCGCGATGCTCGGCGAGCGACTGCTCCATCGCGTCCCTGCGCACGCTCAACGCGGCACGCCGGAACAGATTCAATTCGCCGACCAGCCGCCGATACGTCTCATACAGCTTGCCGTTGCCCGCCGACGCAACGATCGCGTCGTGAAACGCCACATTCGAGCGCGCGTACGCGCCGTGATCGGCTGCGTCGAGCGCGCGCGCATCGCGTCGACATGTGCGCGCAGCGCCGCCAGTTGCGGGGCATCGATACGCGCCGCGAGCATCCGGCACGCTGCTTCTTCGAGCACCGCGCGCACCGCGTAAATCTCATCGGCTTCCGCCAGCGTCACGGTGCGCACGAACACGCCGCGATTCTTCTCGTTGCGTACGAGCCCCGCCTGCTCCAGCGCGCGAAACGCCTCGCGAACCGGCCCGCGCGACACCTGCAGACGCGTGGCCCATTCCGCCTCGTTCAGCTTGGCGCCGGGCGCGAGCTTGCCGTCGACGATATGCCGCTCGATCTCGTCGCGCACCAACGCCGTCAGCGAATGCCGCCTGACCAATTCGATCCGGTCGCCTGAGTCAATTTCCATATTTTCGGTCATTTCGACAATTTTTGCCACATCGATATGTGCGGTGTGCCGACACAGGCACACCTCACGAAAAATCAGGAAACGTCGTGGATCTCAGTCCACGCGACGACGCGGCACACGCGCGGCGATCAGCAGCAGCGCGGCGAGCGAAGCGAGCAGCAAGATCAGCGATAACGCCGACGCCGGCAGGTAATAGCCGCGCTCCACCTGCCCGACGACGACGATCGGCACGGTGGCGAAACCAGGGGGATAGACGGTGAGCGTCGCGCCCAGTTCGCCCAGCGACAGCGCGAAGCCGAGCGCCAGCGACGCGCGAATGGCGGGCACGAGTTGCGGCAGCACGACGCGGCGCAGCACCATCGACGGCGGCGCCCCGAGGCTCGCGGCGGCTTCACGCAGAACGGTCAGTTCGGGCCGCAACGCGGCCGCCGCGCAGCGGTAGCAGAACGGCAGCACCAGCGCGAGCTGCACGAACACGACGATGGCAGCGGAACTCGACAGATCGACCGGCTTCTTGTGATACGCAATCAGCACGGCGAGCCCGAGCACGACGCTCGGCACGCCGTTGGGCATCATCGCGATGGTATCGACGAGCGCGCCGAGGCCGCGGCGGTCGCGTCCTTCGAGCGCGAGCGCCAGCCACAAACCGAGAATCGTGCCGAGAATCGCGACGCCGAAGCCGATCTGCAGGCTCGTCACCAGCGCATCGAAATCGCTGCCGCCGAGGCGCTCGAACCAGCGCATGCTGAAGCCGTCGGGCAGGATCGTGCCCGACCAGTGCGCGGCAACGCTCGACAACGCCACCACGATCACGGGCAGCACGAACAGCCAGAAACACATCAGCGCGGCGAGACCCAGCAGCAAAGCGCCCGTCATGCGCGCAAACAGTCCGCGCTGCACGGGCCGCGCGCGATGATGCACGGCGGGCAGCACGGTTTGATCGACGTCGGACATTACTTCGCTCCTCTCACCTTGCGCTTGTTGACCTGCCGATACAGCGCATACAACGACAGCGACATCGCCAGCATCACGACGGCGCCCGCGGCGGCCGTCGGCAGATCGAGATCGACCGTCGCCGAACTGTAGATCGCCACGGGCAGCGTGATCAGATGCGCGCTGCCGAGCACGAGCAGAATGCCGAACTCGTTCAGCGTCAGCAGGAAACACAGGATCGTGCCCGCCGCGATGCCCGGCCAAGCGAGCGGCACGATCACGCGGAACGCGACCATCCAGCCATTCGCGCCGAGACTGCGCGCGGCTTCGATCAGGCGCATGTCGAGCATCGCGAACGACGCGAGCGTCGGACGCACGACGAACGGCGCGTAGAACGCGACTTCCGCGAGAATCACGCCGCCGATGCCGAACAGGAAATCAAGCGGCGGCGCTTCGAGATGAAACAGCCGCTGCAAGCCGATGCTGACGGAGCCTTGCGAGCCGTACAGAAAGATCAGCGTGAACGCGACGAGAAACGACGGAAACGCCACGAACAGCTCGAGAAACCGCGTAACGAGCCGCGCGCCCGGAAACGGCTTGAAGAACAGCAGCGACGCAATCGCCACACCGAGCAGCGACGCGAGCCCGGCGCTCGCGAACAGAATCCACAGCGTCGTGCCGATCACGCCGCTCGTCTCCGGGTTCCGGAAGAACGCCGAGTACGCATGAAAACCCAGTCCATGCTCGCCCGACAGGCTCAGCAGCACGAGGCGCACGAGCGGATAGATCACGAGCGGACCGAGCACGACGACGGCAAGAAACAGCAAGTGCCATTGCGACAGCCGCTCGCGCCGGCGCCTCGCCGCTGCGTGCGAGGCGGCCGTCGCGGCGCGCAACGCATCCTTCGATGCGGCGAGCGCGTCAGGGCTGACCTCAGGGCTGGATAAGGACGACATCGTCTGCCTCGTAGCGCAAGGAAACGCGCGCGCCCTTTTCGGGCGTCACGCCGGTGCCGCGCTGCATCGAGACGAGCACGGGTTCGTTGGGCATCGCGTCGAGCGCGACCTGCACGGACAGCACCGAGCCGTACCATTCGACGGACGCGATCGTGCCGTGCAATTGCCCTTCGCCGAGCGGCACGATGCGCATCGCTTCGGGCCGCAGACACGCGACGCGTTCGCGCTCGCTATAACGCGCATCGCCGAGCGCGAACGCGATGTTCGGCGGCAGCAGATTGGCCGCGCCCAGATAACGCGCGACGAACGCGTCGTTCGGCTGGTCGTAGAGTTCCTGCGGCGTGCCGAGTTGCGCGATATGGCCTTCGCGCATCAGCAGCGTGCGATCGGACAGCACGAGCGCGTCGTCCTGATCGTGCGTCACGCAGACGATCGTCAGATTCGGCAGGCGCTCATGCAGCGCCTTCAGTTCGGAGCGCACCGACGCGCGCAGATTGGCGTCGAGCGCGGACAGCGGCTCGTCGAGCAGCAGCACGTCCGGCTCGATCACGAGCGCCCGCGCCAGCGCCACACGCTGCTGCATGCCGCCCGACAATTGCGCGGGCATCACGTGGCCGGCGTCGCCGAGCTGCACGAGCTTGAGCGCGTCAGCCACGCGCCGCGCGACCTCTTTGGTCGGAATACGCCGCGCGCGCAAGCCGAACGCGACGTTTTCGAATACCGACAGATGCGGGAACAGCGCATAGCTCTGGAACAGCAGACCCAGATTGCGCTTGTGCGGCGGCACGTGCGTGAGATCGCGGCCCGCGACTGTCAGCGTACCCGCGAGGCCGTCCGCCTCGATGAAACCGGCGATGAAGCGCAGCAACGTCGTCTTGCCGCAGCCGCTGCGGCCGAGCACGGTCAACAGTTCGCCACGCTCGATCGTCAGCGACAGATCGTCGAGCACCGTGCGCGAGCCGAAACGCACAGTCAGGTGCTCGATCTGCACGCCGCCGGGCGCGCCTGTCTGCGCGATGCCCTGTGCGCGCGGCGTGGCGTCCAGCGCGCCAGCAAGAGTTGCAGTATTCACCGGGACCATCCTCCTACGTTGGTGACTTTGGTTGGCGCCTTTTGCTTGGCACCTTCGGTCGGCACATTTGGTCGGCACCTTTGCTTGGCGCTTTTTGGTTGGCACGTTTGGTTGGCGCGTTTGGTTGCCGCCTTCAAACGTCTTGAGGCACTTCCAGGCGCCCTCATGCATCTGGCGCGGCGCGACGAAAGCCGTGTCGCGCCACGCGTCTTTCGTCAAACGCCCGATTTATTTCGGCTTGACCACTTCGAGCTGCTTGCCCGAGTTGCCGATCACGTCGTTCTTCCAGCGCGCCGTCCAGTCGGCCTTCTTCGCCATCACCTGGTTCCAGTCGACGGGAATCAGCTTCACGCCCGCGATCGCCTGCTTGACGGCCGCGCCGTTCTTGCCCGACAGCGCGACGTCCGTGCGGCCCGGAATGCCGAAGATGTCCGGCACCTTCGACTGCACTTCCGTCGACATCAGATAGTCGATCAGTTTCTTGCCTTCCGCCTGGTTCGGGCCGTTCTTGATCAGGCCGATCGCGTACGGCAACTGGAACGTGGTCGGCTGGCCACCCGGCTCCGCTGCGAGGAAGATCGGCTTGAGCGACAACCCGCCGTTGGCGGCATCGTCGAGGTCCATCTGCAGATCGCCGTTCGCCACCGCGATTTCGTTACGCGACAGCAGCACGTCGAGATAGCCCGTGCCCTTCGTGTGGAACTTGGCGCTCTGCTCGAGCTTCTTCAGGTAATCGAACGCCTTGTCTTCGCCCATCAACGACGTCGTCAGGATGATTACGGCCATGCCGTCGCCCGCCGTCGCCGGGTTCGAGTACGCGACCTTGCCGCTGTAATCCGGGTGCAGCAGGTCGGCGAACGTCTTCGGCTGGTTCTTCACGACTTCCGGATTGATCGCGAACGAGAAATAGTTGTTCACGAACGTCGCCCACGCGCCGTCCGATGCCTTCGCGATTGCCGGGACGTTCTTGTAGTTCGCGCTCTGGTAGTTCTGCAGCAGCCCCGACTGCGCGGCCTGCTGGATGAACGGCGGCAGCGTGACGAGCACGTCGGCCTTCGGTGCGTCCTTTTCGACGGTGGCGCGGTTCACGACTTCGCCGCTGCCTGCCGTCACGATATTGACCTTCACGCCTTCCTGCTTCTCGAACGCGGGCAACACGTCCTTATAAAGGTTCTCGAGGCCGTCGGCCGTGTACAGCACGACCGCGCCCGCTGCGTGCGCGGACATCGCACCGCCGAGCGCGGCCGCCGCGACCAGCGCCGGCAGCAGCTTGCGGGCCGCGCGACCGATGTGGCCCGTCGAGCGAAGGTGATCCGTCGTTTTCATGTCGTTCTCTCCGAAAGGCAAAAAACCTGTGGGTAACCCGTTAGTGGTGGTGAGCGGACGTTGCGACGGGCGCGCCGTCCGCCTGACGTTGCGGCCGAAGCCGCGGCAAATCGCAGATTGCTGACAACTTTTTTGCGGCGCTTGCGCCAAGGCAATCCTCCGACGATTACGTGCTGGTGAACGCCTTGCCTGAACGGGCACGGCAAGGATGGGCTTTCTTTGTGACAGCGACGTGAAGATTCTGCCGATTTCCACAAAATGACACAAATAGCCAATAATATGCAAATGCTCCGATGCGCGACGGCGCGCATCTCGCCCGTATCCGCACGAACCCGAAGGAGGCTCTGTGATTCTTGGAAACGACCCCATCCTGCTCACGCCGGGACCGCTGACGACCTCGCCCGCCACGCGCCAGTCGATGCTGCGCGACTGGGGATCGTGGGACGCCGCCTTCAACCGGATGACGCAGAGCGTCTGCGCCGATCTGGTCGAAATCGTACATGGCGAAAATGACTACGTCTGCGTGCCGCTTCAGGGCAGCGGCACGTTCGCCGTCGAGGCCGCGCTCGGCACGCTCGTGCCGCGCGACGGCCGCGTGCTGGTGCCGAACAACGGCGCGTACTGCGCGCGCATCGTCAAGGTGCTGCAGCGCATGGGCATCGCGTATGTCGAACTGCCGCTGCGCGAAGACCAGCCGGTGAGCGCGGCCGCCGTCGAAGACGCATTCAACCGCGATCCGCGCATCACGCACGTCGCGCAGGTGCATCTGGAAACGAGCGCGGGGCTGCTCAATCCGCTCGACGACATCGCGGCCATCTGCAAGCGCCACGGCAAGAGCCTGATCGTCGATGCCATGAGTTCGTTCGGCGCGCTGCCCATCGACCTGCGCGCGGGCGGCATCGACGCGCTGGTGTCGGCGAGCGGCAAGTGTCTGGAAGGCGTGCCCGGGATGGGCTTCGTGATCGTGCGCCGCAATGTGCTCGAAGGCTGCGAGGGCCGTTCGCCGTCGCTCGCGCTCGATCTGTACGACCAGTTCGCGTACATGCAAAAAACCACACAATGGCGCTTTACGCCACCCACTCACGTGCTGGCTGCATTGCGCACGGCACTCGACCAGTTCATCGCGGAAGGTGGTCAGCCGGCGCGCGGCGCGCGCTACGCGCGCAACTGCGAGGCGCTGATCGACGGGATGAAGGCGCTGGGCTTCGAGACCTTCCTTCCCGCCGATGTGCAAGCGCCTGTGATCGTCACGTTCCACGCGCCGCGCGATCCGAAGTGGCAATTTGCGGAGTTTTATGCAGCTGTGCGCGATGCCGGATACATCCTGTATCCGGGCAAGCTTACTCAAGTGGAGACGTTCCGGGTCGGCTGCATCGGCTCGATCGATACGAATGAGATGCACAACGCCGTCGCCGCGATCGGCAGGACGCTGGCGCGACTCGGTATCAGCGTGCGATGAAATGACGAAGCGCGACACTCACGCGATCAGGATTTCGGGGCCGCGTGCCGTGATCGCCTTCGCCAGCGCGCGATCCGGCGCGAGTTCCGTGACCACGTAACGTGCCTTCTCCAGCCCTTCGATGCGCACGGGCGTCACGCGGCCGAACTTTGAGTTGTCGGCGACCACGATGACCGTGTTGCCCGCGCCGATCATCCGGCTGCGCACTTCGGCCGCCATGCGCGAGTAGTCGGACAGATGCGCGTCCGGCGTGATGCCGCCCGCGCCGATCAGCGCGAAGTCCGCGTGATAGTGCGACAGCTGGTTGATCGTATCGAGGCCGAATGCGGCGTCTTCGTTGTCCGACAGCTCGCCGCCGAGCAGCGTCACGCGGTTGTCGTTGCGCCGGCCGAGCAGCAGCGCGATGCGCCAGTCGTTCGTATAGACGCTCAGACGGTGGCGGTCAGTCAGCGCGCGCGCGACGGCGTGCGTCGTGCTGCCCGAATCGATAATGACGGAGGCGCCGTCCGGCACCAGTTGCGCCGCACGCTCGCCGATGGCGCGCTTCGCGCCTGCGTTGGCGGCATCGCGCGTGTCGAGGTCCGGCTCGCGGCGATCGCTCGACAACGCGCCGCCGTGCGTCGTCACGATCAGGCCGCGCTCGGCGAGGGCGTTCAGATCGCGGCGGATCGTCTCGCGCGACACGTTCAGTTCGCGCACCAGTTCGGCGACCGACAGTGCGCCCGTCCTCGTGACCTTAGCCAGAATGTATTGATGACGTTGTTCTGCCAGCATCGGGTATGTGGCCGCTGTCAGGCGGCGAGCGTGTAGGGGAAAAGGGCAAACCGCCGTATTGTATTACGCATGGACAAGCGGCGCGGCAGACGGGGCGGCGCGCAGGCATCGGCAGATGAGCGGCTTGCCGGTCGGTCCCCCGATGCGCCGCGCATGAACAGGTCGCGCGCGCCTGTCGCAGGCAGCGGTGTTGCGCGCGGCGCATCCCTGCTAATCTGAGCGGTCTCACGCATCCCCGATGCGCCCCGTCGACCCTCTGCCAATGCCGCCCCTGATTCGCCGACTACGACTGCTGTTTCACGCGCTGCGCTACGGCGCGCGTCTCATCTGGCTCGCCGCGCCCGAGCATCACAAGCTGCACTGGATCGTCACGCTGGCGAGGCGGGTTCACGCGTCGCCGGGCGCTCGCGCGAGCGTGCATCGCGCGCTGCCCAATCTCGGTCCGCTGGCGAGCGCGTTCGCCGAATCGCTCGCGCGCCGTCCCGAGCTCGCGACGGGCACGCTGCACGACGCGATCGACGCCGTCAGCCACTTCGAAACCCCGCTTCCGCCCGACGAGGTGGAGCACGCGATCGCCGCGGCGCTCGGGCGCCCCGTGTCCACACTGTTCGCGTCGATCGATCTGACACCCGCGCGCAACGGCTTTGCCGAGCAGACGCATGTGGCGCGCCTTGCCGAGCCGATCAACGGGCATCGCGACATCGCGCTCAAGCTCGTGCGCGCGAAGCAGGTCGAGGAAATCGCCGACGAGGCCGCGCTGCTGCGCTGGGTCGCTCGATGGCTGGAGAAGCTGTCGAAGCCGGCGCGGCGTCTGCGCCTGCGCGCGCTCGCCGACGCCTTCACGCAGGAGATCTTGCGCCGCTTCGATCTGCGCGCCGAAGCCGCGAACCTGAGCCAGAGCGCGCATCACTTCGATGGCGACAAGCGTCTGGCCATTCCCGCCGTGATCTGGGAACTGAGCACCGACCGCACGCTCGCGATGCAGCACATCGAGTCGCTGCCCGCGCTGGATCTGTCGGGTCTGTCGGCGCGCGGCGTGAAGCTCGTGCCGCTCGCCGAACACATCGTCGAAGTAGTCACCGAGCAGGCATTCGAGCACGGCTTCTTTCACGCGACGCTCGACGCCCGCCGCGTGCGCGTGAGCATCGAGCCGGACACGCTGGGGCGCATCGTTCTCGCGGACTTTGCCGTGATGTCGAGCCTGTCGACGCAGGAGCGCGAGTTTTTCGTCCACGGCGCGACGGCGCTGTTCGACCGGGACTACGGAAGGCTCGCGCATCTGCATCACGATGCCGGTCATGTGTCGGCCGACACGCGCCCGGAAAAGCTCGAAGCCGAGTTGCGCACGCGCGCCGAAGCGCAGTTCGTGCCGCAATCGCACGAGCGCTACGCGGGCGCGCTGTTCCATCATCTGCTGTTCGCCGTGCATCCGTTTGGCGGCGACGTGCCGCCGCGTCTTGCGGCTGCGCAGCGCGCATTCGGCCAGGCCGAGATGCTCGCGAACGCGCTGCATCCGGGCGTCGATTCGTGGAAGATCGCGCGCTCGGTGCTGGTCGCATTGGCGCGGCGCGAGCGGGATCATCGCGGCTGGGTCAGGCATATCGCGCAGGAGTTGCCGCATCTTGCGCATCTGGCGCCGCGCATCCCGAGGCTCGCCGCGTACTATCTGCAGCAACAGCACCACGCGACGCCCGTGCGGCAGCAGACCCAGCTCGTCAGCGACGTGCTGCTCGAATATCGCCGCACCCGCACGCTGCTGTGGGCGTGCACGATCTGCGGCGGGCTGCTCGGCGCGATTGCCGTGCTGCTCGCATTCTGAGCGGCGCGCTGCGCGCTAACGCGGGTTGCTGCGTGCTTGCTGCTTCTTGCTGCTTCTTGCCGCTTCTCGCTTGCCGAGATCGCGCGAGTGCAGCTTCGAACAAGACGGCACCGTTCCTCTGCGCCGATACTGCATGCTTCCCGTTTGCGGTTCGAGTCGTTCGATGCTGGCCGTTTTCAATGCCTTCGTTTTCGTGTTCCTGTGGTCGACGGGCTTCGTGGTTGCGCGCGCGATCAAGCCCTACGCCGATCCGAATCTCTTCCTGCTGGCGCGCTTCGGCGGCACGGCGCTGCTGTTCGCGGCGGCCGCGCTTCTGGCGCGCGTCGAGTGGCCGAAGGGCCGCGCAACCGTCAAGCATCTGATCGCGGGCGCGCTGCTGCAAGGCGTGTATCTCGGCGCGGGCTACTGGGCCGTCGCGCAGGGCATGAGCGCGGGCATCATGGCGCTGCTCGGTGCGCTGCAGCCGCTGCTGACGGCAGCCGCGGCGGCGCCGCTCTTCGGCGAGCGGCTGTCGGGGCGCGGCTGGACGGGCATGCTGCTCGGTCTCGCGGGCGTCGCGCTGGTGCTCGAACCGAAGCTCGCGGCCGCGCCTTCTGCCGTCGCTCAAGGCAGTGCCGGCAGCGTGCCGCAATGGCTGATCGTCGGCGTGTCGATACTCGCCGTCGGCGCGATCACGGCGGGCACGCTGATCCAGAAGACCTCGCTGTCGAAAGCCGATATCCGCAGCGCAAGCGCAGTACAGAACATCGGCGCGGCTGTCGTCGTGCTCGCGTTCGCGCTGGCGCTGGGCGAGCATCGATGGGTCGCGTCGCCGACGCTGTGGGGATCGCTCGCGTGGGGGATCGTGATGCTGTCGGGCGTGAGCGTCACGCTGCTCGTGTGGATGGTCCGGAGCGGCGACGCGTCGCGCGCCACGGCGCTGCTGTTTCTCGCGCCGCCGCTCGCGGCGCTCGAAGGCTATGTCGGGTTCGGCGAGACGCTGACGGTTGTGCAAGTGGCAGGCTTCGTCGTCGCGTTGATCGGGGTGCTGCTGGCGCGGTCTTGAGTGGTTTCGATGCGGGGATTGGGCGGAGGTTGGGCGCGCGCGTGGAGTGCGGGCGCTGAATGCCGGTAATGCATGCGAGCGTGGAGTGCGGGCGCCGAACACAGGCTTTGCATGCGAGCGTGGAGTGCGGACGCCGAACACAGGCTTTGCATGCGAGCGCAGAGTGCCGCCGTTGAACGCGCATTCATGAGTGCGCTTGCGCGCCAGCCGTCGCGAAAGCGCATTGCCGAGCCGAGTTCGACGTCAATCCGCGGTATCTGCGCTTAACGGCAACTTCGCGCGCGCCTTGCTGCTGGGCGCGGGCGACCACGCAGGCCGCGTCTTGCGCTGCGAATCGACGACGACGATATAGCGCCCCGCCCACGGCGTCGCGACGCGGTCCGAATGCAGCACCCACAGCGACCTGCCCTGCGCGACGAGCGCCTCGTAATCGCGATCGAGAATGCCGTAGTGGTCGAGAAACACGTTCAGCGACGCCGGTATCCGCACGCAGCCCTTCGAATGCCGCACGCCGAGAATCGGCTCGAGCTTGTCGGGATCGGTGGCGTGCATCTGAAAACGCATCTGCGACATGCCGCCCTTGCCCCAGCCGCGCTCCCCCTGTGCCCAGCCGAGATCGAAGATGCGCATGTCGTGCTTGCCGTATCCGCGGATGCCGTTCTGGTTCATCGTGCCCTCCGCGCGGAAATCCATGTTGTCCGGCGTGTGCTCGAAAACGCCCAGCGGCGTGACGAAGTGATCGAACTGCCCCGGCCGCCCCGTCGCGACAGGCGAGGCGCCGATCATCTGCCAGGCGTCCAGAGGGGCCGCCCGAAAGTAGATGAACAGCGCCTGCACGTTCTCGCTGCGATCGACGAGCACCACATACTCGCCCGACAGATCGCCGAGATCGTTCTGCCCGAGCGCCTGCTCCATACGCTCGCCGTACGCGCGCTGCTCGGCGGCGGGCACCTTCAGACGGCGCGTCACGCTCTGCGCGAACACGTCGCGCATCAACAGCGCGCGACGCGGATCGACGCCACCGACGGCGTCGTGCACCGCGACAGCGGACGCATCGACGGTTGCGCTCGCCGCATCTGAAGACACGCCGACGGCCGACGCGTTGCGCATGAGCGAAGGCGCTGCGGCAGGCGCGGCCAGCGCCGTATCCGGCGCGAACGCCAGCAGCAAGGCGAGCGACACACCGAACGACACGCCCAGCGACGTCGCCCATCGACACGCTCGCGCGCGCAAGTGCGCGGTCCGTTCGTCCCGGTCCGCGCGCATGCCCCCGACACGCATGCGCAGATTGCCGCTCCTCGACTCCGCCTTCTCTCGTGCAGGCGGATTAACCATGTTCTCTTTTTTGCTGGTCATTTTTGTTCGAACATCACTGCCTGTCGCCCGACCCATTCGGCCGCTCGCGGCGCGCCGCCGGGCACTTCCGGCTCGCTCACGTAATTGCGCACCGGGCTGCTGATCGTGACTCAACTCATGCTTCGCACCGTCCAACATCCTGATGCACCGATTACGTCGACGCATCAGGTCAATCCCTGCGATTGACTCATGAGTCTCAACATTAGACCAGACAATGGCTGACGACGCACCCGATCCTGCAGACCATGCAATCATCGGCTTGCACGTCACGACATCTTGCAAGGAGCACATGCATGGACCAGCAGCAACGCATCGCGCGTCAGCGGCAGATCGCGGCCGAACTGCGCGTCGCCGATCATTTCGACGCCGCGCGCGAAATCGAGCGGCGCGTCGCTTTTCTCGCCGACTATCTGCGCGCGAACGGCCTGTCGGCCTACGTGCTCGGCATCAGCGGCGGCGTCGATTCGTCGACGGCGGGACGTCTCGCGCAGCTTGCTGTCGAGCGCTTGCGCGGCGCGCACTACGACGCGCGCTTCGTCGCGATGCGCCTGCCGCACGGCGTCCAGCACGACGAACAGGATGCGCAGCAATCGCTTGCCTTCATCCGCGCCGACGAAACGCTGAGCGTCGACATCCGCCCCGCTGCCGACGCGATGCTCGCATCGCTCGCCGCGAGCGGCCTGCGCTACGCCGACGAATCGCAACAGGACTTCGTGCATGGCAACATCAAGGCGCGCCAGCGGATGATCGCGCAGTACGCCGTGGCGAGCACGCGACGCGGCATCGTGATCGGCACGGACCACGCGGCGGAATCGGTGATGGGTTTTTTCACGAAGTTCGGCGACGGCGGTGCGGACGTGCTGCCGCTCGCGGGCCTCACTAAGCGGCGCGTGCGTGCGCTCGCCAAAGCGCTCGGCGCAAACGACGCGCTCGTTCACAAGATGCCGACGGCGGACCTGGAGACGTTGCGCCCGCAACGTCCCGACGAAGACGCCTACGGAATCCGCTACGACGATATCGACGATTTTCTCGAAGGCGCCCCTGTCAGCGAAGCCGTGTTCGATACCGTCATGCGCTTCTACGATGCAACACAGCACAAGCGCGCGCTGCCTTACACGCCGTTCGACTGACCGCGCTAACCGAAGGGTAATTGCCGAATTGCCTGATTGCCGGCGCGACGACCGTGCGCGCTCAGGAGGCGGGCTTGTGCGGCGGCGTCTCGTCGCCGCCGAACGGCACGGCGCTGACCTGCAAATGGACGCCACCCAGTTGCTTGCCATTGAATTGCTGCGCGATCACGTCCGCGACATATGCATCGTCGGCCTCGACATCGACCTTTGCGTAAGCGTTCGGCGTGCCCTGCTCGAACACTTCGATGTCTTTTGCATAATGACCGAGTTCGTGGCCCAGAAAATCGCGGACCTCCTGCTCGGAACAGGATTCGGGAATGTTCCACACGATGATCTTCATACCCGCCACGCTCCCGCTTGGTGGTGATCAGGTGGCGAACTGGAGATCAGCGCCGCGACCCGGTCGTGCAATTATCGTACTTCCTTGTTGAAGCACGACTGCCACTTCGGACTACCCCTTCTGACTGCCCCTTCCTTCGCCAGCGTAGCCAGATTCGTGTCGCGCAGCAAACGACCGGCTATCGTGCCCGTTCAGTCCGCGCGCTCGACGTTCGCCGCGCTCACCCACCACGCCATCTGACCCTGCGGCGCATGGACGAGCACGGCGGACGGATCGGCGACACCATCGTCGGAGATTGCGCAGACATCGAGCCCATCCGGCAGATGCTTCACCGTGCCCGCATCCTGAAACAGCGCGAGGCGATGAGCGTCAATGGGATGCAACTGGCTGTAGACGTCGTAGCTGATCGCACCGGGCGTGTCACCGCGAATCTGCAGCGCGCCGTCCTTGCCACACGGCGACGTGGCCGCCCATGCGGCATGACTTGCCGCGACCCAGCCCAGCGCGGCAACGACGCCGGCAATGATTGATTTCTTCATGTCGATTCTCCAGAAACTTGACGATCTGCCGCGCGCCGCGGCATGCATACATCCCGGTTAAACGCGCCCGCTACCAGGGTATAGCGCCTCACGAACCATCGCCGCCCGCGGCCGCCACGCCGCGATCGCCGTCGCACGGCGCGCTGCCAAAGCCCGCATAGTGCGCCGACCAGTTACCGGCGATGGCGGCCTGTGCTTCGCTCAGCGTCATACGTCCTTCGCACACGCAGCGCTTGAGCTGCGCCGTCAGCAACGCCTTGCGGCGCTCGCCATGATGTCCGCCCCACGGCAAGAGACCGAGATTCTCCGGCGCATCCGGCGAGCCGCCGAGCACGATCGGCACGCGGCGGTCGAGCGCATAGCGCGTGCCGAGTGCGGCATCGATGCCGCGCTCGGCGAGCAACCGGTCCTTGTGCTCCATCATGTCGTCGAATGGAGGCGCAACCGTTTCGGCGTAGCCAGGCCGGCAAATCGTTGTGGCGATGTTCTGCTGCGTGACGCGTTCGTCGAGCATCGAGGCCTCTTGCGCGAGCGCAAACGCCGCATGCAGACTCAAGCCCGCCGACAGCGCGGCCAGCGCGGCGCGGCCCACGCTTGTCGTCCGTGCGCGACCCGCGAAACGGCGGACATCGCGGACGGCTGATTCGATTCGACTGATGCTATGCGTCCGTTCGGACACGTTCACCTTCCCTGCATTCATTAATCAGTACGCGCCTCCAAGGTGCGCGGCAGAGTTAATTCGCAAGGCAATTAAAACACACTCGACACCGCGGACGTAAATCCGGCGCACTTGAATTGCCACGGCTTTTCGATGCTTCGGGCATTGACGGCATCGCGATAACGCCGCAAACCCGCTGCCCTGCCACACTGCGGGCCGCCGCAAACCCGGCGCGGCGGCCGCCAGAAACAGGCATCAGTGCATCTTCTCTGCCGTAAGCGCCTGCAGCGCGCGCACGCGCCCGAGCGCTTCCGTGTTATGCACGGTCGAGTCGTACATTGCCGCGAGGTCCGCCTTCAACGCGGTACGCGATCCGCCGTCGAGATACACCATATGGCCCGACGGATAGAAACGCGCGGACAGGTTCTCCCGCACCTGCTGGCTCACGAGCGGCATCTGCTGCAAGTCGAGCACGGTCTGGTAGAACGGCGTGACGAAGTCGTAGAAGCCGTTCGCGGACAGCACTTTCAGGTCGGTGTTGAGCGCCATCACGGCGGCGAGGTCGCCTGCCGTGTACAGAATCACGTTGCCTTTGCTGTCGACGCCCTTCTGCTCGCCCGTCGGATCGATATGGCCGAAGTCCCAGAACTTGAACGCCTGATCGTTCAGATCGGTGAAAGCCGAATTCGACGTGAACTTCAGCTGCTCATTCAGATAGACGTTCCACATCGTCGTGTAGACGCCCGTGACGGCCGTCATAGTCGGATCATTGCCGCCGGAGTTCGGATCGATCTTGCCTGCGATGCCCGTTTCGATCGCTGTCACGCGGCCGTCGTACGCGCCGAGCGCAAGCCCCTTCGACTTGAGCAGCGTAGTCAGGAATAGCGAGTTGCCCCGGCTGTCGTAGCCGGCAATGTCGAGGCTCCACGCGAGCAGCGTGGTTTTGTCGATGCCCGTGTATTCGCTCAGCTTCTCGACGACGCTGTTGTCGGTGGTCGGAAACTTGCGCAGCGCGTTCAGGTAATCCGTGCGCGCGAACTGCGCGACCTCTTCGGCGAACTGGCCGAGATCCGTCGGCCGTGGCGCGATGCCGAGCTTCTTGTGATACCACGCGTCTGCGGCCGCCGTCGGCAGCGCGCCGACGGGATTGCCGGCCTGCGTGTAGTCGAGAATGGACGACTGCAGCGTGACACCGTTCAGATCGACGCCGTCCTCATGCAGCTTGTACGCGAGCACGCAGCTGCGGGCCGTGCCGTACGACTCGCCGAACAGAAACTTCGGCGAATTCCAGCGGTTGTTCTTGGTCAGAAAGCGCTTGATGAACTGCTTGATCGAATCCGCATCCTGATCGACGCCCCAGAAATCGCGGTTCTTGTGCGGCGCGACGGCAGCCGAATAGCCCGTGCCAACCGGATTGATGAACACGAGATCGCTCTTGTCGAGCAGACTGTCGGGGTTGTCTTCCATCTGATACGGCGCGGGGGGCGTGAAGCCCGGCATCGATGTCTTGATGCGGCGGGGCGCGAACGAACCGAGCAGCACGAACACAGACGACGAGCCCGGTCCGCCGTTGTAGAAGAACGTGAGCGGCCGCGTCTCTTCCTTCTGGTTGTCCTGCGTGAACGCGACGTAGAACATCTTCGCGTTCGGCTGCGAACTGGACTGATCGACCGTCACCAGATGGCCGGCCGTCGCGGTGTAGTTGATCTTCTTGCCGTCGATCGTGATTGAGTGCTTCGTCACGGCGGCGTTTTCGGTGGCGTCCGTGACGGAATCGTCAGGCCCGTTGCCGTATGCGACGGGATCGAAGAACGGCTGATCTCCGGCCTTGTGGGGCACGCTCGCAGCCGATGTTTCATGCGCGGCGTGTGAATTGTGAGGCGACTGCAAACTGCCGGAAGCTGATTCGGTATTCGTCATGATCGCTCCATCCCTTGCCTTGTACGTTTGCCCACCGTTGCGATGCGCTGATCGCCGCCGAAAGCACGGCGCCCCGACCGCGAGCGCCCGCTGCTCAGACTATAGAGCCGCCGCCACCTTCGCACCATTGGGGCTGCCCAGACCCGTGCAGGCATCCCAGCCCGCCGTGGCCGCGTAACTGCCGTTGTTGCCCTGCGTGATGTCGTTGCAGGCGCCCGCCGCCTTGTACAGCTTCGGATTGACGAAGCCGACGGGCGCACCCTTCGCGCCGTTGATGCGCGCGATCAGCGCAGCCCACAGCGGCGCGACGGCGCTGGTGCCGCCGACCACCGTATTGCTGCCGTCGACGATTACGTCGTAACCGGTGAGCGGCGATGCGTCGCCGGCGACGTCGGGCACGCCTCGCCCCGTCAGCGCACGCTTGGCGCCTCGCACGCCGGAGGCGGACAGCCCTTCCTGCCACGCCGGCACGGCGAAGGTGCCGCTCACGCCGCCGCCCGACGCGCCGCCGTTCGCGCCGTCGTTCCACACCACTTCGTGCGTGACCGTTTGCCCCGAGCCTTGCAGGCTGGTGCCGCCGCAGGCGAGCACGTAGGGGCTCGAGGCGGGAAAGTCGACGTGATCGCCGCCATCGCTGACACCGTCGTTCGAACCGCTGTCGCCCGATGCCGCGCAGACCGTCACGCCGATCGCCGCCGCCGATTGCAGCACGTCGTTGAAGGCGTTCATCGACTGCGCGGTCCACACGCTTTCCGGCGCGCCCCAGCTGATCGAAATTACCGACGGCTTGTTGGCCGTGTCGTGCACGGCGCGGCTGACGGCGTCGATGAAGCCGGCGTCGCTATTGGTCGTGAAATACACGGCGATCGACGCGCCCGGCGCGATCGCGCCCGCGATCTCGACATCGAGCGTGACTTCGCCGTCCGGCCCGTTCGGATCGCCCGTCGGATGGTTGCCGCCCTGGTCGACGCCGACGGCGACGACTTTCGGCGCCTGCACGCCGAGGCTGGAAAAATAGCTGTCGAGATCGGCTTTGCGGTAGCCGCCGCCGAGCTCGATGATGCCGATGCACTGCCCGCTGCCGTCGCCTTGCGGAAAGTGGTACAGCGACGCGAGCTGCAACGGCGTGAACGACGTCTGCTGCGCCCTCGCCGCCTGGAACGGCGGACGAATGCGGAAATGCGGCCGCGCCTGCGGGCGGTCGTCCAGGCCGAGCACCGCCTTCACGACGCCGTGCAGATCGTCGGGCAAGCTGATCGCGCCCGTACGGCCGCGAAAGCGGCCCATCGAGTGATGCTCGTAGTCGTGCAACTGAACGTCGAACGCCTTCTGGAACTGGTCGATGGAGCCGCCCAGCACGACGGTTCGCGCGGACGCGTCCTCCCTCACGACGGCCAGCCTATGCTGCGAAGCAAAGGCTTTGAGCTTCGCGACGTCGTCCGCCGACGCGCCAAAGCGCTGCTCCAGCTCTTCGCGCGTGAGCGGCCTGGCATCTGGCGCGCCCGCTTCGATCTTTTTCATCAACTGGTCGAACTGCTGTTCGTCCTTGCGGCGCAGCACGACCACCACCTGAATCGCTTCCGACGGATCGCACTGCGCGACCACTTTCGAGCCCGGCGCGAGCTTGCGTTCACTGCCGGGCAAAGGGTGCTTCGTCATGGCTCGATTCTCCGTTTGCGTGGCGAAGCCACACGATAGAAACACAACGGGCGCGCGACGGCCGCGTTGCACCGCGCCGCCGCGCAAGCAACAACAACCGTCCGACAAATCGATTCGAACACAGTTCCGGCACGTCCGACACCTGGCCGAATGGCCAGGTGTGCGCCGCGCAAGATTCGCGTTAGGCTGCTCCAGCAGCAATCAGGCTGCTGTTGCGTTACGCTATGCGACCGCGCGCCAGCAGAGCGCGCGCCACCCGGCATTCAAGGACCATCCATGACCATTTCGATGTTTCAGGCATCCATTCCCGTGCTGATTCGCGGCCTCACGAACCTGCAGACCATTCTCGGCAAGGGTCAGGCGTACGCGGCAGAAAAGCAGATCGATCCGTCCGTGCTGACGGGCGCGCGTCTCTTTCCGGATATGCACCCGCTGGCCCGTCAGGTGCATATCGCGACGGATACTGCGAAAGGTTGCGCGGCACGGCTCGCCGGCGTCGAAGCGCCAAAGTACGACGACGTCGAATTCTCATTCGACGAACTCCACGCCCGCATTCAGAAAACGATCGATTATCTGAAGGAGTTTGGTGCCGCGCAGATCGACGGATCGGAAACGCGCGTAGTGACGCTCAAGATGCGCACCGGCCCGGTCGAGTTCAACGGTTTGTCTTATCTGCTCGGGTTCGCGATGCCGAACTTCTATTTCCACATCACGACGGCGTACGACATCCTGCGTCATAACGGCGTCGAACTCGGCAAGCTCGATTTCCTCGGCAAGCCCAATAGCTGACGCGCTGACGCGAGCAGACGCACTGTTCAGCGATGCGAGGGCCGGCTATGGCCGGCCCCGCGTGTCTGCCGGGTCTTACATGCATCGCGAGAGATGGCGCTCGGGACGAAGCGGCCATGCTCCGCACAAGACGAAACGGGACCCAATCCCACGCAATCCGGTGGAACCCGTCGGATTCAGACGCGCGGCTGGAACGCGATGACGCTCATGCCCGCGAGCGTCAGCGCGACGCCAGCCAGGTCCCACGCGCTCGGGCGCACGTGATCGACGCACCACAGCCAGAGGATCGCAACGGCCACGTACACGCCGCCGTAAGCTGCGTAAACGCGGCCCGCAGCCGTGCCGTGAAACGTCAACAGCCACGCGAACAGCGCAAGGCTCAATGCGCCCGGCACCAGCAGCCACGCCGGGCCGCCGTCCTTCAGCCAGCGCCACGGCAGATAGCAGCCGACGATCTCGGCGACAGCCGTCACGACATACAGCAACAGGGTTTTCATCGGCAAGGGGTGAATGTGATCGGTCGAGGCAGGCGCGCAGCCAGCGGACTGCGGGCTCGTTTCAGCCCGGCAGTCTATCGCTTTTATTGACACAATCACTTTGCCCGCGCGCGGCGCGGCGTGCGACATTCCTGCTTGGTCCGCCTTTCACACTGTTACGAGCCATTCAGCATGAGCGTCAAATCGCCCTGTATCGATGTCTGCAAGTTCGACAGCAAGACCGGCTATTGTCTTGGCTGCATGCGCACCAAAGAGGAATGCAAAGGCTGGAAGGCGATGAAGGACAAGCATCGTCGCAAGATCATCGGCCAGAAGTCGGAACGCGCTGCGATGATTCGCAAGTGAGACCTGCAGCCGCTTAGTCGATCGAAAGCCGCAGCGCAAAGCCGATCAACGCGGCCGAGAATGTCCAGCGTTGCAGCGTCTGCGCGACGGGATGCGCGCGCACCCACCCCGCGATGCGCGCGGCGCCGATGGCATAGGCAGCGTCAAAACAGGCGCCGAGCACGACCAGCACAATCCCCAGTTCGACCATCTGCCATGCGACTGGCCCCGCTTCGGGCCGCACGAACTGCGGCAGCAGCACCGAACAGAACAGCAGCGCTTTCGGGTTCAGCAGGTTCGTCAACAGCCCTTTAACGAACGCCGCGCGCAGCGCGCCTTCGTCGTCCCGCGCGCCGCCTGAAGGCAGCGCGAACACGGGCGAACGGAAAATCTGCACGGCGACCCACGCCAGATAGACTGCGCCGCCATAACGCACCGCTTCGTACAGCCACGGCGCGCTGCGCAACAGCGCGGCCACGCCGCATGCGGACAGCGTCACGTGCGTTGCCCGCGCGATGCCCAGGCCGCCCGCGGCGGCGAAACCGTGGCGCGCGCCGCGCCCGATACTCGTCTGCAACACCAGCGCCATGTCCGGGCCGGGCAGCGCGTACACGACGACGAGCGCCGCGATATACATGATCAGAAGATGAGCGGAAACCATGAGAAACCTCGCATATGGATGCACTCATGATGCATACAGTCGGCTAGCGAATATTGGCGATTTTCTGATCAATGTTTCATCAACGTGGTGGATTACCCTAAAATTTGCGCATACCTTACTGCCTTCCCCTCACCATGAATACACTCGACAAAACCGACCGCGCAATCCTCGCCGCGCTGCAGACAGACGGACGCATGTCCAATGCGAAGCTCGCGGAAATGGTCGGGCTGAGCGAAACGCCTTGCGCACGGCGTCTGAAGCGCCTGGAAAACGATGGCTATATCGAGCGGTATCGCGCGATGCTGTCGCGCCAGGCGCTCGGGCTCGGCGTGGTCGCGTTCGTCTATGTGCGCTTCGCCGTGCACGACCGGGCAACGGCGACCCGCTTCGAGCGCGAGATCCTCGCGATTGCGCGCATCCTGTCGTGCCACAACGTATCGGGCAGCGCGGACTACATCCTGCAAGTGGTCGCGCGCGATCTCGACGACTACGGCACGTTCATGCGCGACGAATTGCGCAGCCTGCCTGGCGTGACGTCGGTGGAATCGTCGTTGTCGTTGCGCGAAGTCAAAGCGAACGCCGGCCTGCCGCTCAGCTGACGCTGCCGCCCGCGCAACTTGCGGGCAAAGGCGAATGGCGCGGCGACTCGTGGCATAGTGAGCGCCTCGCCGTCACGGCATACATGAAACACGGAGTACCGGCATGGACCACGCAACGGCGCGAGCCGAAGAAACCCGCGCGATGGAGCGCGTCCTGAACGCGACAAAACAGGTACAGACGGCGTTCGCCGCGCTGCAATCGCAATTCCCTCCTGCCGGCAGCGGCCGGCCGTCGCAAATCGCGTTGCAGGCTTTCGACGCGGCGTTGCAGGAACTCGAAGACGCCCAGGCCGCATTCGACACACTGCTCAACGACCTGCTCGACGGCAACCGCTGAGCCGATCACGCGCGCACCGGACGCTGACGACGTGCGGCGCGTCGCGCGGCGAACCCACGCTTCTGACCACGGCGGCCAAGCCGCGCACTTGTGCCGAGCATCGTGAACCAGACAGTTAGTTGCACGGCACGCCCCTTCGGCATCATCTCGATGAATACCCGAAGATTCATCAAATAAACTTCAGGAATGGCGCATCCGCCGCTAAGCTGGCCTCATGTCCTTCGAGGCAAAGCGTGCGATGGCGGAACTCTATCTGGTAAGGCATGGCCAGGCGTCGCTGGGCGCAGACGATTACGACCAGCTATCGGCGGCCGGCGAGCAGCAAGGCATCTGGCTGGGCGAATACTTCGCGCAGCGCGACATCGCGTTCGACCGCGTGATGGCCGGCACCTTGCGGCGTCACGCGCAGACTGTCGATGCCATCTGGCGCGGTCTCGGCGCGCCGCCGATCGACTGCGAAATCCATCCGGGTCTCGACGAATACGATTTTCATGCGCTCTTTCGTGCGCTCGGCGACGAGCACGCGGCGCTCACCAAGCGCGCGACCCAAAGCCCGCGCGATTTCTTCAAGGCGCTGCGGCAAGTTCTGGAACTGTGGTCGCAAGGCGCTCTCGATGGCCGCGCGCCCGAGACGTGGCGCGCGTTCCAGCAGCGCGTCGCCGATGCGCGCGCCGCGATCCAGCAAGGCAGCGCACAACGCGTGCTGGTCGTCAGCTCGGGCGGCGTGATCGCCGCGCTGACGCAGCAGGTGTTGCAGGCGCCCGCCGCAACGGCCATCGCGCTGAACATGAGATACGCAACAGCAGCGTGAGCCATTTCTTCTTCAACCGCGATGCGCTGCATCTGTCCAGCTTCAACGCCGTCGGACATCTCGACGATACGCAGCGGCGCGCCTTTCAGACCTATGGGTAGTTCACGCGCAATCCACCTCACGACATGACTCGCGATCCTCACGACACCACGCTCGACCTCGACCGCCTCGCACAGTATCTGGAGCAGCACGTCGCGGGCTTTCGCGGCCCGCTGCGCGCGACCAAGTTCGCCGGCGGCCAGTCCAACCCGACTTACCTGCTCGACGCGCAAAGCGGCCGCTATGTGCTGCGGCGTCAGCCGCCGGGACAACTGTTGAAGTCGGCGCACGCCGTCGACCGCGAATTCCGCGTGCTGAGCGCGCTCGCCGACACGCCCGTGCCCGTCGCTCGCGCATGGCACCTGTGCGAGGACCGCGACGTGATCGGCAGCATGTTTTATCTGATGAGCTATGAAGAAGGGCGCATCTTCTGGAATCCGGCGCTGCCTGAAATCGACCGTGACGCGCGGCGCGGCTACTACTCGTCGATCGTGAAGACGCTCGCTGCGCTGCACGACGTCGACCCCGAAGCGGTCGGACTGGGCGATTACGGGCGCGCTGGCAACTACTTCGAGCGTCAGATCGGTGTGTGGACGAAGCAATACCGCGCGGCCGAAACGCAGCGCATCGACGCAATGGAAGCACTGATCGACTGGCTGCCCGCGCACCGCCCGGCCGAAGCGTCCGGTGCTCCAGATGCGTCCCGTGCGCAGCGTCCGTCGCTGGTGCATGGCGACTTCCGCATCGACAACCTGATCTTCGCGCCGGATAAACCGCAAGTGCTCGCGATCCTCGACTGGGAACTGTCGACGCTCGGCAATCCCCTCGCCGATCTCGCGTACTTCTGCATGTGTCTGCGGTTGCCGTCGCAAGGGCATATCACGGGACTGCGCGGTCAGGACCGCGCCGCGCTCGGCGTACCCGACGAAGCGGACATCGTCGCGCAGTACTGCGCGCTGCGCGGCTTGCCGGGCATCGATAACTGGCCGTTCTATCTCGCGTTCAGCTTTTTCCGGCTCGCCTCGATCGCCCAGGGTGTGAAGGCGCGCGCGCTGCAAGGCAATGCATCGAGCGCCGACGCGCATCAGGTCGGCGCGATGGTCGAGCCGCTCGCTCAACTCGGCGCCGAACTGATCGCGTAGCCGTTCCACCCATTCATCGACAACGACATGAAGGAGACAACCATGAGCACGAATCTGTTCGACCTGACGGGCCGCATTGCGCTCGTGACGGGCGCAAGCCGCGGCATCGGCGAAGCGATTGCGCAGTTGCTCGCCGAACAGGGCGCGCACGTGATCGTATCGAGCCGCAAGATCGAAGAGTGCGAGCAGGTCGCGGCGGCCATTCGCGACGCGGGCGGCAGCGCCGAGGCGTGGGCGTGCCACGTCGGGCGCATGGAGGACATCGCGGCGACCTTCGTGCATATCCGCGAGAAGCACGGGCGGCTCGACATTCTCGTCAACAACGCGGCGGCCAATCCGTACTTCGGGCACATCCTCGATACTGACCTCGCTGCCTACAACAAGACCGTCGAGGTGAACGTGCGCGGCTACTTCTTCATGTCGGTCGAAGCCGGCAAGCTGATGAAGGAGCAAGGACGCGGCGCGATCGTCAACACGGCATCCGTGAATGCGCTGCACCCGGGCGATCGGCAGGGCATCTATTCGATCACGAAGGCGGCCGTCGTCAACATGACGAAAGCGTTCGCAAAGGAATGCGGCCCGCTCGGCATCCGCGTGAATGCGCTGCTTCCCGGCTTGACGAAGACGAAGTTCGCGGGCGCGTTGTTCGAAGACAAGGCGATCTATGAGCACTGGATGGAGAACATTCCGCTGCGCCGGCATGGCGAGCCGCGCGATATGGCGGGGGCGGTGCTGTATCTCGTCTCCGACGCCGCGAGCTATACGAACGGGGAATGTGTGGTGGTGGATGGCGGATTGACGGTTTAGGGTTGGGGCTTGCATCCGCGCAAAGCGCAAGGCTCGCAAAGAACGAAGCGCACGCGCGAGCCGCATTGAGCCACATCAGTTGCATGAAAAAACTTTCGAACGCCCGCTCAAGGGCGAACAGGAAACACCATGAATTTCGGCTATACAGAGAAGGTTGAAGACCTGCGCCGCCGCGTGCGCGCATTCATGGACGAGCACATCGTCCCGCGTCACCAGCAATGGCTGGAAGAAGTCCATGCCAGCCAGTATCCCGTGTCCTTCATGGAAGAACTCAAGGCGCAGGCCAGGGCAGAAGGCCTGTGGAATCTCTTTCTGCCGCATCTGAAAGACGACGAGCCCGGCACGCGGCTCACCAACCTCGAATACGCGCCGCTCGCGGAAATCATGGGCCGCATTTCGTGGGCGTCAGAAGTCTTCAACTGCAATGCGCCCGACACTGGCAACATGGAACTGCTGCATATGTTCGCCACGCCCGCGCAACGCGAACAGTGGCTCGCACCGCTGCTCGACGGCACCATCCGCTCGGCGTTCGCGATGACGGAGCCGGACGTGCCGTCGTCGGATGCGACCAACATCACCACGTCGATCCGCCGCGACGGCGGCGACTACGTGATCGACGGACGCAAGTGGTTCATCACCAACGCCGCGCATCCGAACTGCAAGATCTTGATCGTGATGGGCAAGACCAATCCCGATGCGCCGACGCACGAGCAGCAAAGCATGGTCCTCGTGCCGATGGATACGCCCGGCGTCAAGGTCGTGCGCAATATTCCCGTGCTAAACCACGTGTCGCCGGAAGGTCACTGCGAGGTCACGTTCACCAACGTGCGCGTGCCCGCGGCGAACCTGCTCGGCGACGAAGGCAGCGGCTTCGCGCTTGCGCAGGCGCGGCTCGGGCCGGGCCGCATCCATCACTGCATGCGCTCGATCGGCGCGGCGGAGCTTGCGCTCGAGCTGATGACCGAGCGTTCGCAGGAGCGCAAGACGTTCGGCAAATATCTGCATCAGCATGGCATCGTCGGTGAATGGATCGCGAAGTCGCGCATCGAAATCGATCAGGCGCGCTTGCTGGTGCTGAAGACGGCATGGCTCATCGATGAAGTGGGCGCGAAGGCCGCGCGCAAGGAAATCTCGATGATCAAGGCGCTGATTCCGCAACTGCACACCACCGTGTGCGATCGCGCGATGCAGGTGTTCGGCGCGATGGGCGTGAGCCCCGATACGCCGCTCGCGGACCATTGGACATGGGGCCGCGCGCTGCGTTACGCGGACGGTCCCGACGAAGTGCATCTGCAGGCCATCGCGCGCATGGAGATCGCGAAGAGCAAGGAGACGCTGGGCGCGGCTGCGGCGTATCTGAACGTGCCGCCGCGAGATTGAATGCGTGGGGCGTCGCGTGATCGGTCGATTATCATGGCGGACCGGGTGGGCGCCAGTTGTGGCCGACTCGCCGCGTGAGGGGACTCTATACGATGCGTGCACCGAAGCTCGATCTCAACCTGTTCGTCGTGTTCGAAGCGATCTACGACAAGCGCAACCTCACGCGCGCCGCCGAAACGCTCTTCATCACGCAGCCCGCTGTCAGCAACGCGCTCGCGCGCATGCGCAAGGCGTTCGCCGATCCCCTTTTCGTCAGCACGCCAACGGGCATGGTGCCGACGCCGCTGTCGGAAAACATCATCGGCCGCGTGCGCGAAGCGCTTCAATTGCTGGAGACGAGCGCGACGGAAGGCGACGTGTTCGTGCCCGCCGCGTCGGAACGCACGTTCCGCCTCAGCATGCCCGATCTGACGGAAGCCATCCTGCTGCCCGCGCTCGGCGAAGTACTTCAGCAGCAGGCGCCCGGCATGCGCATCGAAAGCTATTTCACACCGCGCAGCGAAGTCGCCGCCGCGCTCGCCACAGGCAAGATCGATTTCGCCATCGACGTGCCCCTGATCGATGATCCGCAACTGCATCAGGCGCCGCTCGGCAGCGACCGCTACGCCTGCATGCTGCGTCACGACCATCCGTTCGCCGCGGATACGCTGACGATGGACGACTATCTCGCCCTCGGCCACATTCAGGTGTCGAGCCGCCGCCAGGGCAGCGGCCTCGTCGATGCCGAACTGCACAAGCTAGGCAAGCGCCGCCAGATGCAGATGCGCGTACAGCACTACATGGTCGCGCCGCTGATCGCGCTGCGCACCGATCTCGCCCTCACCGCGCCCGTGCAACTGCTGCAGCGCTACGACGCCCGCATCCTCGAACTGCCGTTTCCGCTGCCGAACCTCGCATGGCATCTGTACTGGCACCGCAGCGGCGAACAGGACCAGGCGAACCGCTGGGTGCGCGGCGAAGTGATCAGGCTGATGAACGAGATGGCCGCGCGGAGCGGCACTTGACTTGCCGCGCGCCGATGCGGGAAGGAAGAAGTCAACGGCGGCAGCGGCGGCAACATCTGGTAAGGAATGGCCTCTTTAGTCGCCGACGACAACGCGTCAAGCCCGATACGGGCGGCTTTCCCTCGCACATCGCCAGGTGCATCGTTGGTTGATTCGCCTGTCGATGCCGACGACACCACGGGTATCGGCCCTGCCGTGTCGATCCGGCCGCGTATCGTGGATCTCGGCTCGCCCGTCGCGCCGAGCCTGCGCGCCGCCATCTGGATGCCCGCCGCGCCGATGTCGCTGCCGATCAACGCGCTCGCACGCGGCGACACCGATTCCGCCTGGGGCTGTCGATCGTCAGCCGGCTCGTGCAACATTTGCGGTGCGAAGCTCAAACTCGGCAATCATCCCGCAGGCGGCCTGTGGGCGCGCGTGATCGTGTCGAGGCACAGAGCCGATCTGCATTGACGGCGCGGGCACTTCACTTCGGATCGCGCGGGCGCTAAGGCTTTCTTAAGGCGACCTCTCCTAGGCTGTGGGCTTTGCACGCTGTCGAGCCCAACGTCATGAGTCAATCGCACCACGCCGCCGCCAAAGTGCCCGAAATCACGCTTGCGTTCTGGATCATCAAGATCGCCGCCACCACGCTCGGCGAAACGGGCGGCGATGCCGCTTCAATGTCGATGCATCTCGGCTACCTCGTCAGCACGCTGATGTTCGCCGTCATTTTTCTCATCGCCGTGATCGCGCAGATCCGGGCTCCGCGCTTCAGTCCCGCGCTGTACTGGGTCACGATCATCGCGACGACCACTGTCGGCACGACGCTCGCCGACTTCGCCGACCGCTCGCTCGGCATCGGCTACACGGGCGGCAGCGCGCTGCTGCTGTTCCTGCTGCTGGCGTCGCTGTTCGTCTGGCATCGGACGATGGGCTCCGTGTCCGTCACCACCGTCGCCACCGCGAAAGCCGAGCTGTTCTACTGGGTGACGATCATGTTCTCGCAGACGCTCGGCACCGCGCTCGGCGACTGGACGGCCGACACCGCCGGACTCGGCTATGCGGGCGCCGCGCTGATTTTCGGCGGCCTGTTGCTTGCGCTCGTCGCGGCTTACTACACGACCTCGATATCGCGCACGCTGCTGTTCTGGGCGGCCTTCATCCTGACGCGGCCGCTGGGCGCCGTGGTCGGGGACTTCCTCGACAAACCCGTCGCGAACGGCGGCCTCGCGATGAGCCGCTTTGGCGCATCGTTTGCGCTCGTCGCGTTCATCGTGATTTGCGGGTTCGTGTTCCGGCAGCGTCCGGCGAAGGTTGCCCATTAGCGCGCATGGGTTCGCGCAAATGCGCGATAACCGATAACCATAGCGCTCGATATTATTTGTGCGGCCTCGCGCGTCTCTCTACGATTCGGTGACCTTCACTACGATCGCATACGAATTATGAGAACAACGACAACACTCAAGGCCGCGCTTTTCTCGCTTCTCCTGACATGCGGCATCGTCGGCGCGCAGCCTGCGCTCGCGGCCGGCCAGACGGTGCGCGTGGGCATCATGTCCGGCGAAGACGAGGATGTGTGGCGCGCCGTCGCGGCCAACGCGGCGAAGCACGGCATCACCGTCAAGGTCACGACGTTCTCCGACTACACGCAGCCCAACGAAGCGCTCGCGCAGCACGACCTCGACGCGAATTCGTTCCAGCACAAGCCGTATCTGGATGCGCAGATCGCCGCGCGCCGCTACACCATCGTGCCCGTCGGTTTCACGTATGTGCAGCCGATCGGCCTGTATTCGCGCAAGGTGAAATCGGTCGAGGCGCTGCCGCAGAACGCGACGATCGGCGTGCCGAACGATCCGAGCAACGAAGGCCGCGCGCTGCTGCTGTTGCAGGCCAACGGCCTCATCAAGCTGCGGCCCGACGTTGGGTTGCTGCCGACGGCGCGCGACATCGCCGACAACCCGAAGCACATTCAGATCAAGGAACTCGATGCGGGCATCGTGGGCCGCGCGATCGGCGACCTGGATGCCGCCGTCGTCAATACCGACTGGGCCATCAAGGCGGGCATCAAGATCCCGCAGGAGCGCATCGCGCAAGAGAAGGTGCCCGGCAATCCGTATCGCAACTTCATCGCGGTCAATGCGAAAGATGCGAGCGCGCCGTGGGTAAAGACGCTCGTCGACAGTTATCAGCAGGCCAACGTCGCGTCGTCGATCCTGACCGTCTATCACGGCGCGACATTGCCGGCGTGGGAGGGCGCGCCGCAGAAGTAGCGCTGCAACGATCAGCGCGCGCCCGACGCGCGGGCGCTGATCGCGCCAGCCGACCCGTTTCGCGAGATGCCGTTACAATCCAGCACTGGATCCGGCACTTCGGGGAACACGGTGAATAGCGCGCTGAAATTTCTTCTTGCATCGACTCTGGCAGCCGCCATCGCGGCGGTCGGCACGGCATCGGCGGCCGAACCGCAATGCGCGATCGGCTATGTGTCGGGCGTCGGCGGATCGGCGCAAAGCATGCGCGAATATCTCGCGACACCTGACCGCGACCGCTACCGCTACCTGAAGGACAACGACCTCACCTGCAAGATATCCGACGAAGGACGCGCGACGGGTTGCACGGGTGTCACGAACCTGAGCAACGAGAAAGTGAGCGTCTATGACGACATCGACAGCGCGACAATGGCCGTCGTCGCGCGCGTGGAACTCGAACACGGCAACATCTACCCCGTGATCATCGTCGTGCAGAAGAAGGACGTGCGGTGCGCGGATTAAGCGGTGCGCCGACTGTCGGGTTGCGTGAGTTGCATCAGCATCAATGAAAAAAGCCGCTCCACGGAGCGGCTTTTTCTATAACCACCCTCGACAATCAGTCGTCGAGCAGCGACAGATCGCGCACAGCGCCCTTGTCCGCCGACATCACCAGCTTCGCGTAAGCCTTCAGCGCCGCCGACACCTTGCGCGGACGCGGCTTTGCCGGCTTCCAGCCCTTCGCGTTCTGCTCTTCGCGGCGACGCGCGAGTTCCTCGTCGGACAGCAGCACGTCGATCGTGCGATTCGGAATGTCTATGCGGATCTTGTCGCCGTCGCGCACGAGGCCGATCGCGCCGCCCGCTGCCGCTTCCGGCGAGCAGTGGCCGATCGACAGACCCGACGTGCCGCCCGAGAAGCGGCCGTCCGTCAGCAGCGCGCACGCCTTGCCGAGACCCTTCGACTTGATGTAGCTCGTCGGATAGAGCATTTCCTGCATGCCGGGGCCGCCCTTCGGACCTTCGTAGCGCACGATCACCACGTCGCCCGCCTTCACCTTGTCGTTCAGGATGTTCTCGACGGCTTCGTCCTGCGACTCGGTGACGTGAGCCGTGCCCTCGAACACGAGAATGCTCTCGTCGACACCCGCCGTCTTCACCACACAGCCGTCGAGCGCGATGTTGCCCGTCAGTACGGCAAGGCCGCCTTCCTTCGAGAACGCATGTTCGTACGAGCGGATGCAGCCCTCGGCGCGATCGAGATCGAGGCTCGGCCAGCGCGTGTTCTGGCTGAACGCGACCTGCGTCGGAATGCCGGCGGGGCCTGCCATGTAGAAAGTGCGGACGGCTTCGTCCTGCGTGCGAACGATGTCCCAACGCGCGAGCGCTTCTTTCATCGAATCGGCGTGCACGGTCGGCACGTCGGTGTGCAGTTTACCCGCGCGATCCAGCTCGCCGAGGATCGCCATGATGCCGCCCGCGCGATGCACGTCTTCGATGTGGTACTTGTTGGTGTTCGGCGCGACCTTGCAAAGCTGCGGCACGATGCGCGACAGCCGGTCGATGTCCGTCATCGTGAAGTCGATTTCCGCCTCGCGCGCGATCGCCAGCAAGTGCAGGATCGTGTTGGTCGAGCCGCCCATCGCGATGTCGAGCGTCATCGCGTTTTCGAACGCCTTGAAGCCGACCGAGCGCGGCAGCACGCGCGCATCTTCCTGCTCGTAATACTGACGCGCGAGTTCGACGATGCGGCGCCCGGCGCGCTTGAACAGCTGCTCGCGGTCCGCGTGCGTCGCGACGACCGTGCCGTTGCCGGGCAGCGACAGGCCGAGCGCTTCCGTCAGGCAGTTCATCGAGTTGGCCGTGAACATGCCCGAGCACGAGCCGCACGTCGGGCACGCCGAGCGTTCCACTTCGGCGACGTCGGCGTCCGAATAGGATTGGTCGGCGGCGATCACCATCGCGTCGACGAGATCGAGCTTCTTGAACTCGATCGTGCCCGTCTTCGGATTCGCGAGGCGCGTCTTGCCCGCTTCCATCGGGCCGCCCGACACGAAGATCACGGGAATGTTCAGGCGCATCGCGGCCATCAGCATGCCCGGCGTAATCTTGTCGCAGTTGGAAATGCACACCATCGCATCGGCGCAGTGCGCGTTGACCATGTATTCGACCGAATCCGCGATGATGTCGCGGCTCGGCAGCGAATACAGCATGCCGTCGTGACCCATCGCGATGCCGTCGTCGACGGCGATCGTGTTGAATTCCTTGGCGACGCCGCCCGCCGCCTCGATTTCGCGCGCGACGAGCTGGCCCAGGTCCTTCAGGTGCACGTGACCGGGAACGAACTGGGTGAATGAATTGACCACCGCAATAATCGGCTTCGAAAAATCTTCGTCTTTCATGCCGGTTGCGCGCCACAGCGAGCGCGCCCCCGCCATGTTGCGGCCGGCGGTAGAGGTTTTGGAACGGTATGCGGGCATCGTGGTTGTTCGAGAATTAACGCAGAGAGCTACCGCACGGAAAATGCGGCGGGGAAAATGCGGGCCGCGGGAATAATGGCCCCTCGTGCGCCCGTGCTGACAACCTCGTGAGTCGCGCTGTGGGCAAGCCTCGCATTATCCCATAGACCGTGTTTGCGCTCTGCCCGCCCGGCAGGGCGCGCAGGCCGCTCACGCAACGCGCGGTGGCCCGTCGCCACGCCATTCGTCCACGGCGCGGCGGACCTGCCGATCTGTTGGCCGCGCAACGACCGACAAGCGGCGCCTTCACTTTTAACCATTTCGCATAAGGCGAGACGCCATTTCCAGCCGAAAAGTGAATTGCTGCTTTTCACATGAATATTTTTCCGAATTTACAAATCTTTCTCTTCTAATCCGCTTTCAGGATTTCCCCTGCCTTACATATCACGGCATTTGCGTTCATGAGACTCTAGTTCGTCGCGTTCGAAACGCATATGCGCTTCTACGCGCGACATCTTTTTTTCTCACTCACATATGGGGTTGAAATGGACCGCGTCGATTCAGATGTTTTGAAGCAAAATACGGGTTTTACGTCGCTGGAAGAAGGCATTAATCCGGGCGCCGTAAAGAAAAAGGAGAGGCTGCCGTTTACGATTAAGGTGGCAAGCAATCTGGCAGACCTCGACAAGGCCGTCGAGATGCGCCGCGCAGCGTATCGGCGGCACTTGCCTGAATTCGCCGAAACCATGAGCGTCGAGGCACTGGATGGCGCGCCCGGCACAGTCGTGCTGCTCGCGCAGTCGAGGCTGGACGGCGGCCCGCTCGGCACCATGCGAATCCAGAGCAACGCTTTCGGTCCGCTTGCTGTCGAGCAGTCGGTCCGCTTGCCGGACTGGCTGAGCAAGGCAGGCGTGGCCGAGGCAACGCGGCTTGGCGTCGAGCGAGGGGCGATCGGCCGGATGGTGAAGGTGGCGCTGTGCAAGGCGTTTTATCTGTATTGCGCGCAGAACGGCGTCGACTGGATGTTGATCACGGCGCGATCGCCGCTCGACCGGGAATACGAAGCGATGCTGTTCGGCGACGTCTACGGGCAAAACGAATTCCTGCCGATGTCGCATGTCGGCGGGTTGCCGCATCGTGTGATGGCGAAACCCGTGGCACTGGTTCGTCAGCGCTGGGCGAAGGTCAGCCATCCGTTTTATGGATTCTTCTTTGAAACGGATCATGTCGACATCGACGTCAGTGTCGCCACCAAGCAGCACGAAGCCAGCCACTGCGCCCAACGCGTTGACCTGCCCGTCAGCGCGTCGGGTCTCATGCCGTCGCTGAGCGACGCTTAAGGTAGGATGTCCGCCCGAAGCGACCCGGGCGGACAGATTGTCGGGATATCAGCACAGTCGTACTTTTATTGCGGCATCGGCGGTATGGGCGGCACGGCAACGGGATCGGGAATGAAGTCATTGGAGAAGGGCAGCAAATGACAAGCGTTAAGTGGGCGTTTCGCGACCGATTGACCGGCTGGGCTTTCCGGCGGTTCTCCGTGTACGTCGCGCCATTCGTGATTGCGCTCGGCAGCATCGCTGTCATGCTGTGGGCGCCTCGCCAGTTCGATACGACGGGAATGGCCGCGCTCAGCTTTCCCGTTGTCGCGGACCCGTCGGCGACGCTGTCCCCCGCTGCTGCCATGACCCGCCTGCGCGATGTCGCGCCCACCACACGCTTCAGCACGCATCTGGCGGAAACGCCGTTCTGGTTCCTGCTCACCGCGCCTGCTTTGGAGAGCGAGGGTGCAGCCTTCATCGACTTGCCGTCGCGGCACGCGCAAACGATGTCGTGCTGGCGCGCGACGCCCGAGCTGACCTTGCTCGGCACGGGCGACCGTCACGGCACGAGCGGCGACATGAGCGCCAACAAGGCCGGCTACGCGCTCAGGCTCGACGAGCATGTTCCCAATCAGCAGATTCTCTGCCGGGGCACTTTCTCCGGTCCCGCCTATATCACGGCTTCCGCGTTGAGCCGCGACAAGCTCGATGTCACGACGCTCGATTTCCAGCAGAGCGCATCGCTGATCACGGGCGGCCTGCTGACGCTCGCGATCTTCGTGTTCGTGACGGCCATCATCAATCGCGAATGGACGTACGTGATCTTTGCCGCATGGCTCATCGGCAATCTCCGGCTGAGCGCCAATGCGATGGGCTTCGATACCGAATGGCTGGGCCGCCTCATCCCGCCCGACCACATCGCGTTCTTGCGTGAATTCACGTTCGCGGCCTATTACGTGCTGACCACGACGCTCTTCGTCGAGCTGTTTCGCCGCGAACTGAAAGCGATCGGCCTGCGCTGGAGCCTGCATGCCGTGCGCTACGGCGGCTGCGTGCTGATGCTTGCCGCGTTCACGCTGAGCTACGCGCACTTCATTCCCGTGCTGTGGGCAAGCGCGAGCTTCTGCATTCTCGTGCTGACCTACTTCCTCGCGCAGCTGGTCACGAAGGCGCGCTCGCGCACCGTGCTCTGGTATGTCGCGTCGATGGCCATCGTGCTGTTCGCGACGCTGTCCGAAGTGCTGGCGGCCGCGTTCGGCCTGAAAGCGCTCGCGGGCACGCATAGCCCGGTCGTGACGGCGCTGTCGTCGAGCATGCTGTGCGCGTTCGCGATTGCCGAACGCATGCGCGAAGAGCGCGAGCGCCGCCGGCAAATGCAGATCGAATTGCGCAACACGTACGACGTCACGCCCATCGGCCTCTTCACGCTGAACGAAGAAAGCCGCTTCGTCCGTGCCAATCCGGCCTTGCACACGATGCTGGGCCTGCCGCATCAGCAGTACGGCACGCATCGCTGGGGGGACTACTTCGCGGCGGGCGCCGAGCGCGCGCTTCGCGAACTGCTGGAGCGCGACGACTCGGCGTCGATCGAAATCGACGGTGCGGCGAGCACGAAGAGCGACGCGCGGCGCTACTCGCTGCGGGCGATTCGCGCAAACGGTTTCATCGAAGGCTCGCTCGAAGACGTGACGGACCGTTCGAAAGCAGTCGAGCGGCTGCACTTTCTCGCCGAGCACGATCCCCTCACCGGCCTCCTGAACCGTCGCGGCATCGAACACGCCATCGACCGGCAATGCAGCGAAAGCGGCCCGTGGGCGCTTGCCTACCTCGATCTCGACCGCTTCAAGCTGTTCAACGACCTGTTCGGCCACGGCACCGGCGACGAAATCCTGCGGCACGTCGCGGCGCGGCTCGTGGAGCGTCTGGGCGCGCATGTTCCCATCGGGCGCATCGGCGGCGACGAGTTCGTGTGCGTGCTCGCGGACATGTCGATCGACGATGCCATCGCGCGTTGCCGCGAACTCGTCACGGCGCTGAACGCCGCGCCGTTTCACGTCGACACGCGCGCGTTCCAGGTGAGGGGCTCGATCGGCGTCGTCGAGTGCTCGCAAGGCGAACGGGTGCTGGACGCCCTCGCCTTCGCCGACCGTGCGTGTCGCGCGGCGAAGCGCGGCGGCAATGCGCGCCTCGTGGCGCTGCGCAAGGGCGCGCCCGCCTTCGAGGAACGCGCCGCCGAAATCAATCTGATCGAGTCGCTGGGACAAAGCCGGCTGCCCGAAGGCCTGTTCCTCGTGATGCAGCCGATCATGTCGATGCGCTCGCCCGCCGATGCCCTCGACTTCGAAGTGCTGCTGCGTCTGCGCACAGCGGACGGCTCGGTGGCGACAGCCGCGAAGCTGATCGCGGCAGCCGAAGACTCCGGCACGATCATCGCCATCGACCGCTGGGTGCTGTCGACCACGCTCGCATGGCTCAGCGAAAACCGCGCGTCGCTACCCAACACCTGCTTCGTGTGCGTGAATCTGAGCGGCGGCTCGCTCAACGACGAGCACTTCCTCGACGAACTGTTCGCGCTGTTCTCGCGTCACGAAGACGTCGTCCATTACCTGTGCATCGAGATCACGGAAAGCGTCGCCCTGCACGACCTCGAACACACGGAGCGCTTCATCGCGCGCGTGCACGACATGGGCGCGAAGATCGCGATCGACGATTTCGGCGCCGGTCAGACATCGTTGCGCTACCTGAAAAAGCTGTCGGCCGATGCGCTGAAGATCGACGGCGAGTTCGTGCGCACGATGTGCAACCATCCCGCCGACATCGCGATCGTCGAAGCGATCATCACGCTCGCGCGCAATCTGGGCATGCGCAGCATCGCCGAGTGGGTCGAAGACTTCGAGACGTTGCGCGCGCTGAACGAACTGGGCGTCGACTACGTGCAGGGTTTCGGCATTGCGAAACCGCAAGAGGCGAAGGACATTCTCGCGGCGGCCTCCGCTGCGAGCTTCGTGACGAACGCCGAGGTCACGCGCTATCTGCAGGCACAGCAGACGCTGCGCCGCGGTGGCGACAGCCAGCGCATCGAAAGCGAAAGCGCGATCTGAGGCCGTTCAACGCCGCTGGTGCCGTCCACAGCGGGGCACGCCTCAAGACGGCCCCGTCTGCTTCTCCCGTTCCGCACGCCGCCAGTCGGCAGGCGTCATGCCCAGATGCTGCGTGAAGGCGCGCCTGAACGCAGCCACGGACTGATAGCCGACGCGCTCGGCCACCAGCTCGGTGGAAACGCCCGGCTGTTTCAACTCGTTGGCGGCGAGCGCCATTCTCACATCCGTTAGCAGTTCGCTTGGCGAGCGTCCCACCTTGTCCTGGAAGTGGCGAAGCAACGTCGCGCGCGACATGCTGCAACGCTCGGACAACTCGGACAGCGTCCACGGATGCGCGGGCTCGTTGAAGATGACGGCCAGTGCGGGCGCGAGGCGCGGATGTCCCGCGAGCGCCAGCAAACCAGTGGGCGCTTCGTCGGACTCGCTGGCCATGCGCAGCGCGAGCGCGAAAAGCGCGGTCGACAGCGCATTGAGCATCGCGTAGCCGCCCAGGTTGTCCGCAGCAGATTCCGCCCGCATCATCGTCACGAGCGCGTTTAGCTGCGCGAGGGTGTCGCCGTCGGGCGAACCTTTTAACGAACCCTTCGACGCACCTCTTGCCGACCGGTCCGGCGCCGCCGTCCGGATGACGAGCCGTTGTGGAAGATACGCGCGAATCAACCGGTCGTGCGGGGGCGCCAGCACAATCCGTCCGCACAGCATATCGAGGCGCTCACCTGTGCCCTTGTTCTCGCTGATGATCAGATTCAACGCTTCTCGTTCGCGCGCGGGCTTTGGCCGCGCGCCGCTGCCATCGTGAAGGATGTGGGCGGAGCCGTGCGTGAGCATCACGATGTCGCCCGCGCCAAGCTGCTGCGGCTTGCCTTTGCCTCGCGTCTCCAGGATGGCCGATCCGCTGAGCACGATGTGATACGGCATCTCGCCTGGGTCGGAGTCGCCGTAGATGACCTGCCACGGTGCGCCATAAGAACAGCGAAGCTCAAGCTGGCCGCGCACCGTCATCATGCCGAGCAACCGGCTCAGCCAATCAAGTGTGAGTGACATGTCCGCCTCGAATTGATACTTTCGAGCATCATAGTGACAATTTTCAGGCTCAACAAGATCAAACGACGACCCTAAAGTGGAGGCTCCCTACCACCACCGAATGAGGTCGAACATGAGTCGCATCGCTATCCCCGCAGTGACGAACGCCACGGGCGCCACCGCCGACGTTTACGCACGGGTCCGGAAAATCGCTGGCGGCAGCGTGCCGAACCTGTTTGCGGCGCTAGGCCATCTTGCGCCCGCCACGCTCAATGCCGCGCTGGACGCTGAAGGCGCGTTGGCATCGAGCAGTCTGAGCAAACAGGATCTCGAAACCATCAAGCTGCTCGTCAGCGAGCAGACGGGTTGCGATTACTGCGTGGCCGCGCACGTGATGCTGGGCAAGATGACGGGCCTTTCGCCGGAAGCGCTCAGACAGATTCGCGCGGGCGCGGCGACGGGTGACGCAAAGCGCGATGCGCTTGTTCGCTTCGTGCTGAACCTGCAGGCGACGCGCGGCACGATCGCCGAAAGCGAGCTGGCGGCCATTCGCGCAGCCGGTTATACGGACACGCAGCTGGCTGAGATATCGCTGGCAATCGCGATGACGATTTTCACCAACACGTTCAATCGCATCAACGATACGGACGTCGATTTCCCGCCCGTCAAGTGATGCGCGCGACGGCGGGCGGCGCGTGAGCCGGTCACGCGCCGCCCGCCGTTGGCAGCAGACCAGTCAGTATTTCCGTCGATCAGGCGCTTTCAGCGCGGAGTTCTTCACCGCATTCGGTGAAGAACTGCCCAGCGCCTGCTCCTTCAGCCTTCAAACAGTCACAACGATGCGGCCGAAATGCGCATTACGCTCCAGCGCCGCATGCGCTTCCGATATCTGCGCGAATGCGTAGCGGTCCGCGATCACAGTGCGAAGCGCGCCCGTGCGCAAGCCGTCGAAGATAAACGCGGTGGCATCGGCTTGCCGTTGCGCATCCGTGGTCGTCGCAAAGAGGTTGTAGCCGTGCACGGTGATGCGCTTGTAGAGCAGCGGCAGCAGCGGCAGCACGGTGTCGTCGGGACTTAAGGCGCCGTAAAGCAGAATCGTGCCGCCCGCGCGCGTCGCCTCGATCAGCCGCGCAAACGTCTTGCCGCCGACGGGATCGAACACGAGATCCGCGCCGCGTCCATCTGTGATGCGCTGCACGGCTTCGACGAGATCTTCTGTTTGCGTCGCGATCACATGGTCCGCGCGAGCGCGAGCAGCGCGTCGCGCTTGTCCTCGGTCCGCGTGAGCGCAACGGCCGTCGCGCCCAGACGCTTCGCCACCTGAATCGCGCCGATGCCCACGCCGCTCGACGCCGCGGGAATCAGCACGACGTCGCCCGCCTTGAGCCGTCCGCCCTCGGTAAAGGCGGCATACGGTGTCACGAACACGTTCCAGATGGCGACGGCGTCTTCGTGCGAAAGCCACACGGGACTCTTGACGACGGCATGCGCGGGCGCGAGCACCAGCTCGCCGTACATGCCGTAGTCGTTCATCGAAAACGACGGCACGGTGCTGACGGCATCGCCCACTGCAACGTGCGTGACGTTCGAACCGATCGCCTCCACCACGCCCGACGACTCATAGCCGACGCGCGCCGGCAGCCGTGCAGGCTCGACATATTCGCCGCGCCGCCACATCGACTCGGCGCGGTTCAGGCCAGTCGCTTTCACGCGGATGCGCACTTCGTTCGCCGCGGGCTGGGGGACGGCCGTTTCCGTGAACCCGAATACTTCGGGACCGCCGTGCCGCGCGAACGTCACTACCTTTGCCATGATCGTTTCCTTTCGTTCCATCGTGAAGAAGGCGCGGCGCGAATAGCCGCGCGCTTCAGGTGAGTGCATTATCGGAAGGTGCGTCCCGTCGATCATCGTGGCAGGCACGACATGAGTATTCCCGCCGCGCCAACAATCGCCGCGAGGCATGTGCAATGGGCGTCGCGCGATTGCGGACACGTTGTCCGCATTGAGCGCACCAGTAAACCGTTTCTCCATTGACGGCTCGCGTGTACCGTCGCGTGGGGCATCGGCTGGCCAGGCTTGGCCTGGCATTTGCAGGTAACAAACCGGTATGAAAACTGCTGCTTCACAAGCTGCGATCCGTCGATCCGGCGTGCATGCCGGCGCACGGTCGCCGATCCGTAGCGCCCCGATGCCGACTGCATCGATCACTTGAGCCGAGACGATGAGCGCCCCATTGAAGCGACCGGTTGACGTGCAGTTCGATGACAAAGCCTTGCCGGAGAATCGGCTGCCCTTCCGGAACTTCGCGCGCACGCGCAAGGTACTGTTTCTGATGCTGGCGGCGACGGTAGTTCTTGCCGTCGGATGCCTTACGGGATACGGCTACTACACATACCAGCAGCGTTACGGCAATGCCGTCGACGCAAGCGAGCGCATGAGCCGCGTTGCTCAGGAACAGGCGCTGAAGGTGATGGATCTGAATGCAGAAATCGTTTCGCGCGTGGACGAACTGCTCGGCGATATGACGGACGACCAGATCGCCAGGAACGAGTCCACCATCCATCAGCGCCTCGAAAAGATCGGCGGCAGCTTTCCTCAGCTCGAGGCCATCTCCATCTTCGATGCGTCGGGTCGACTCGCCGCGAGCAGCCGCGTCTATCCTGTCCCGTCCGTCAACATCCAGGACCGGGACGACTTCATCAACGCGCGCCGCTACCAGCCGGAACCGTATGTGTCGCTGCCACTGCAGGCGAGCATCTCGAAGGCGAGCATCTTCAATATCTCGCGGGCTCGCAGCGGGCCCGACGGCCAGTTTGCGGGCGTCATCGCGCTGGCATTGCGTCGCGACTATTTCTCCAGCTTCTATCAAAAGCTGATCGATGAAGATGCTGTGAGCTTCATCGGGCTTTACCGGCGCGATGGTTCCCTGCTGTCGAGCTATCCCGCCAATGCGCCAGGCGCGGACGCACTGGAATCCAACATGTTCGCCAATGCGTTTTCGCGCAACGAATCCGTCGGCCAGTTCAGCACGCCAGCATTTTCCGACGGGCAGATGCGCTTTGTCGCATATCGCCGGGTCGACAACTATGGTCTGTATGTCGCAGTCGGCTTTCCCGTGGCCGAACTGCATGCGGCCTGGCTGCACCACTTTCTTTTTATCTGCGCGCTGACGGGCCTGCCCTGTATCGGCATCTGGCTGCTGATCGGCTTTTCGCTGATGCAGCTGTCGACGGAGGAAAGAGCGTGGCGGCAATGGCGCAACGAGGCGGAACGCCGCTTCGACGCCGAGGAAGCGGCACGGCAGTCGCAGCGTGCAAGCGCGCTGGGCAATCTCGTCGCCAGCGTCGCGCATGACGTGAACAATTATCTGGTGATCGTCAAATCGAACACTGCTCTCGCGCGGGCCAAAAACTACAACGACACCGAAACCGAGCTGACGTCGATCGAACGCGCGACGCGCGGCGTCGAAAGCCTGGTCCGAACCTTGATGGGCTCCGCGCGAAAACGGCCCGTGAAGCTCGCCAATGTGAACCTCGCGCGCGTGCTGCCGGGCATGCGCCAGATTGTCCAGTCGACCGTCGGCGACTCCGTCGTCGTCAGCATTGATGTCGCGCCGGACATCTGGCCCATCCGCACCGATATGGCCGAACTCGAACTGGCCACCGTGAACCTCGCGCTCAATGCGCGCGACGCGATGCCTCGTGGCGGACGGTTTTCCGTGCGGGCGCAGAACATGGAGGTTGCGTCGCATGTCGTCGGCGTGCCGGCGGGCGACTATGCAATGCTGTCGGCCTCCGACGACGGCGAAGGAATGACGAGAGCTGTGGCGACGCGGGCATTCGAGCCGCTCTTCACGACGAAGATGGGCAGCGCACATCCCGGCCTCGGACTCTCGCAGGTGATGGCGCTCTGCGAGGCAAGCGGAGGCACCGCGAAAATCACCAGCGAGCCGGGCATCGGCACCACGGTGCGCCTCTATTTTCCGCGCGCCGCGGCGCGCGACATCCCCGCCGGCGATAGCGCGCAGCCGCCGACAACCGCCGCAGGGCGTCACGTGCTGCTGATCGAAGACAATCGCGAAGTGGCGGCGAGTTTGTCGGCCGTGCTCGAGATGATGGGGCACGACGTGACGCATTTCGAAAGCGCGGACGATGCGCTGCCAGCGTTAAAAGCCGGCCGCGAATTCAGGCTCGTCCTGTCCGACGTGCAGATGCCAGGCGAAATGAACGGCATCGATCTCGCCGAATGGCTCAAGGAAAACCGCCCGGAACAACCGCTCGCATTGATGACGGGTTATGCCGACGAACTCGAACGGGCGCGGAAAACAGGCATCCCCATCTTCGCGAAGCCATTCGACGCCGAAGAACTCGAGTCGCTCCTCGGAGCATGAGGGCGGATCACGCAAGCCGGCGTCTTCGCACGCTCACTGCTGCGGCGCTGCCGCCTGCCCCTGCGTCTTCGCGACGACCGACTCGGCCACCTGTTTCGCCGCCTGCTGGATGCTCGCCTGCTCGTCGTTGCCCGCCATCACATATCGGGCCACCGCCACGTAGGGATTGAGCTTGATGATGGCCCCGGGCGCGTGCTTGTCCGATTGTCCTTCGACAGCCTGATACAACGGCGCGGGTGTTGGAACCGGCAACGCGTCGATCGCGACCGCGAGTTCGATCTTGCCCTGCCCCGCGCCGAAGCCGACCACCGCGCGCCTCACCCGATTGCCTTCGTCCACGCTCAGAAACACACCGCGCACCAGCCAGCCCTGCGGAGGCAACGCCGCATCGCCCGGAAGGCGGCGTGCATCGATACCGTCGTTCTTCAGATCGGCGACGAGCGCATCCGACATGGCCGACACGATCCGTTGCGATTTCGCCTGCGAATCCTGCTGGGTCAGATGCAGCGGCGACAGACTGCCGGCAAGCCGGCGTGCGCGTGCTATCCGGCTCTGGTCGGGTGTCACGTCGGCTGCATGGAGCTCGAAGTCCGACACGTAGACGACGGGCGCTGCAGTGGCTGTCGTGGTCGCCGTTGCCGTTGGCGCTGACTGCTGCGCCATCGCGGCGGACACCCATGCGACGAGCGAGCCGCTTGCTAGCGCGCACTTCAGCCATCGAATGTTCATCGCGGGCTCTCCTGATCGCCGGGATCGTGCCAGGTCTGGCGCGTCACTGCGCCGAATATACGCCGCCTGAGCCCGTGTCGCGCGTCCCGTCCCTTCCTTATACTGATGCGATCTATTAAACCAAAGTCGTGAGATGAAGAACTTTCCGTTATCTGCGTCGATTCTTTTTGCGTCGACGATAGCGTTGGCTGGATGCGCTGCGGGCGGCGCGCAGCAGAGCGCGACGAATCTGTCCGCCGAGCAATGCCGCGATCTTGCCGCGCTCAAGAACAACGCGCCTCCGACGCGGGAGCGAACCGGGAGCGAGCTGGCCGCGCTCAGGAAAGCAGGCTACAACCCGTCGAGATGGTTCGATCCGTATTACCCGGAAGACCTGCAGGCGGCGCAGCGCCAGGTCGATCGATGGTTTGCGTCCGAATGCCGGTAAAACGCGCGTGCTAGTCGAAAGACGCCCTATTTGTCTGCAGAATACCTGTCGGAATGGTAATCGGTTCGTATTCGGCCGCATTGCCGGCTTTCGTCATTGTTCAGATAGTTTGGATTCCTACCGATACAATCCTTGCGTCGAATTGCATCGCGGCCATAACCCATTGAAATGAAATGAGAGGGAAAAACAGGGACAATTCGGCGGTGGTGCGGGACGTTGTGGTGTCAGATCATGCGCACACTGCGCGGCTTTGAGAAAACGGAAAACGGCTACTTAGCCACAGCAGAAAACAGACCAGGTCGCAACCGGCAAATCGATGAAAAGAGGCCATAAAAAAGGCCTTTTCGTGATGCACACGTGCGCGCATCACCGATAGAATTCCGTCCGTATAGGTTACGCACCGTCAGGCATTCGACACCTGTCGGCTCGCTTTCTCACAGCGAATTTCCGGTTAATCCAGCATGACACGGCTTGCACGGCACTACGTCCCAGAACAACCGCAACACGTTATCTTGCAGGGGCTCACAGGGCCCGCATTCCTGGACGAAGGAGACTACCTTTACTTCCTCGCCTGCCTGGCTGACGCTGCGCGCGTCGCCGACCTGGCAGTCCACGCGTGGGTACTCATGCCTGACGCGGTGCAGTTCCTCGTCACGCCCGCTTATGAGTCGAGCGTGGCCATGGCGATGCAGGCAGTCGGCCGCCGCTATGTCGAGACCTTCAACCGCCGGCATGGACGCCGTGGCGCGATGTGGCGCGGCGGATACCGCGCAACGGTGATCGAGCCCGACCGGTATTTCCTGCTCGCGAGCCAGGTCATCGATCAGGCGCCGGTGCGCAACCGCCTCGTTGCCGAGCCGGGAAACTACCCATGGTCGAGCTATACGCACCACGTCGGCTTGCGTGTCGACAGCTTCATCAAGGACCATCCGCTTTACCGGGCGCTCGGCAACACGCCGCTCGAGCGCCAGCAGGCTTACCGCAATCTGGGCGCACAGCCGCTTGACGATTGCGAAGTCGATAACCTGATGCAATCGACGCTCAAAGGCTGGGTGCTCGGCAGCGCCGCGTATTGCGAGTGGGCAGCGCAAACCGCCAACCGACGTTTGATGCCACTGCTGCTGCGCGACCGGCCGCCCAAGGTTCGCGCGACACGCGCACTCGCAAACGTGGACTAATCAAAGTAAAACAGGCGAGGAAACTCGCCTGTTCTATAGGTGCCGCGCCGGGGCAGAGCGTTTCCGTTTTCGCGGTCGATTCGCGAATCTGCCTTGCCCGTCGCGTTCGTCCGCGAACCCGGCGGAAGTTGAAAGCCAGAACCTACTCCGAATAGAAACCCGAACCCACTAGGCCTGGCACTCCGTTGATATGGACGGCTTTCACATAGGTCCATTTATGCGTCGGCTGAGTCTGTCCCGGTCTTAGGAACATGTAATCGACCCAGCCAGACCCCTTGGTTTCAGCCGTTTGGACCATGGCGTCATGAAACAGCTTTCCATTGGTGTCTTTCTGACCACGCACGTTCGTCCCCTCACGCGCCGGAAAGGCCGGATTCAATAGGACATTTTCTTTCATGTCGTAAATGAACAGATAGGTGTCCCCGTGGAACCACTCGCTGCCTTTGATCCTGAATTCGGAAAATGCGTCCTTGCCTTTATTGTCGATCAATGCCGCGGCTTTATCGACCAGCGCTTGCGTCTGTTTTGCTGTTTCGGACATCGGGGGAGACGACTGAGAAAACGCGGGCGACGCGGGGCTGAATAGTCCAACCAGAAGCAGGACGCCGGTAAAGAGAGCTTTGCCGTTCATAGCACTATCTCCATCTGTCGAGCACAGCGCTGTTCAGTAAATCGATCGCTCATGGGAACGCGTGCGACACCTCATCTTCGCAGCGATTAGATCGAGGCACTGGGTGCACGTCGCGCCTTGTAGGACGTGTACCCGAGAATCGCATCCATTTCCCTGACGACATTGGCGACGATGGTTCCCGCCGGCAGCACCTCGCTGACAAGCGCCGCCGATTCGCCCGCGATCACAGCCGCCATGTCGTATTGCCGTGTGGCGCGCGCCTCCATATAGCGCGAATGCTCGATGTGCAATTGCTGCAATAGCTCGCGCTCGCGTCCGGCCCACTTCTGCGAGAATGCGTTGCGCAGCACGCGCCCCGTGTACGGTGCCGGCCAGACGTTGTTACGCACGATGTCGAACAGGATGCCGCGCACGGTTTCCTCGCCGCCTTTGCATTCGACGATGCGCCGCTTCGCTTCGCCGTCACCGTTCGCTTCCTCGCTTGCGTAGAAGCGCGTGCCCATCAGGATGCCGGACGCGCCAAGCGCGAGGGCGGCCGCGAAGCCGCGGCCGTCCGCGATCCCGCCGGCCGCCACCACGGGCACGCGATCGCCGACGGCATCGACAACGGCCGGAACGAGCGAGATCGTGCCGCAAGCCACGCCATGACCGCCGCCTTCGGCGCCTTGCGCGACCACGATATCGGCGCCACTGTCGACAGCCTCGCGGGCCATCGCCGCCGTCTGAACCTGGCAGATGGCGAGAATGCCCGCCTGCTTCGTCTTGCCGATGTGCGCGCTCGCGTCGCCGAATGAAAACATGATCGCGGCGGGCGCATGCTCGATGGCGACGTCGAGCAGATGCGGCTGCCGCGACAGGCTCCATGTGATGAAACCCACACCGACGCGCGCGCCGTCAGCCGCGGCAAACTGCTCGCGCAGCCACGCCTCGTTGCCGTAGCCTCCGCCGATCAGGCCGAATCCGCCCGCCTTTGTCACGGCTGCGGCGAGCTTGCCGTCCGCCACCAGATCCATCGGTGCGAGCAGGACCGGATGGTCCACGCCGAGCTGCTTCGCCAGCCGTTCGTATCGCTCGAACATCGCCGTCTCCCGCAGTGATGATCTTTTGATCCCGAGCCCTGGCCCTCGCGGCCCGCTACACGGCCACCGTCGATCACCCGCCCACCGCAATGATTGCCATGGTCAGCAGCACGCCCAGCGCGGTCATGGCGATGCCTGCCTTCGCTCCGCCCGCGCCGGTGTAGCGCCCGAGCGCGAGGCCTGCCACGAAAAGCATCACGAGCGTCAGCACGCGCGACACGATCAGCGCCACCTTGCTATCGGCGATGACGATAAACGGCAGCGCGACCGGAAACGTTCCCAGTACGACGAGCAGGAAGATGCCGAGCGCGCCGACGAAGTCGTCCCGCACGAAATTCGCTCTTTGCTGCTCCGCCGCCCCGGCCGCCAGCCGCGCGCGAATCCGATCGAGCTCGGCGTCTTCGACGAACGGTTCCAGCGTGTCGGACATTGCGCCGCGCAACGTACGCAACGCGGCCGCCTGATCCTTCTCCCGCTGCACGATCAGTGCGAGCTTCAGGCGTTGTCCGCGATCGACGAGCGTCCGTACGAGATACATGACGGCGTCGGCCAGGCCCCACGCGAGATTGCATCCGAGTGCGGCATAGAACATCTTGTAGCCGGCATCTTCGCCCGCGCCGACCGCCTTCACCGCCCCCACGAAGGTCAAGGCCATGAACAGACCAAAACACACTTCGCAGACGCGATCGACGGTATTGAGGATCGGCTTGCGCCGCTCGGGTTCGGTGTGTGCGACCGGTGGTGTGATCGTGCTCATTTGTCCCGGACTCAAAGGTGAATAACGCGACGTTGCGCTCGCGTCGGCGCTGATACAGACAGTATATGAAAGCGACGAAAGATCGACGGTTTTGTTTAAGTCCACGCAGGTTGGCGGAAGAAACCAGCAGACGATGGCGGGCATTGAATATCGCTACCCCCTATCCTATTTTTATCCAATAAGGCACTCGAAATCAGCCACACACCAAAGCACGCGACTCATCCGATAGCCAGCGGCGGGCCACACCTGGCGACTGTGCATTGCATGGCCGATCGTAAAGAAATACCAAGGCTTTCTTTTGGTTCGTCGGCGCATCCGCCGCTTCCAATACGACGCATGAACGCTAGACGAAAGGATTGAGCGCACGCCGATCTCCATTGCGTGTGGCGTCTCGCGTGCCGCAGTTCAGGAACGACGTCGGTCGGGAAAGCAGTTGCGTCGCACGCGCCATTCACTCGGGGCAGCAGGACGGCAGCGATGACACGAGTCGATCACGGCATGCGCCAAACGGGATAGGGGATGTCATGGACAAGGCTGTTTCACGCAACGCCGCACGCGACACAGAGAGAAAAGCCGATCTGTACCGCACACCCGATGAGAGGGCGGCCGAAGGACGCGCGATCCGCAATAGGGTGCCGCGTTCGTCTCAGGCTGGATGGGAGCCGCAGACGGAGCGCCGTGACCTCGTCGACCTGCTGGTCGAATCGAATGCGGGGCGCCTCGAAGCTCTCGTGCCGATCCGCTTCGGGCGCATGTCCGCCTCGCCATTCGCGTTCTATCGCGGCGCGGCGGCGCTGATGGCCGCCGACCTTGCCATCACGCCGACCAGCGGCATCCAGGTGCAGGCGTGCGGCGACGCGCACCTGATGAACTTCGGCGGCTTCGCGACGCCGGAGCGCAACGTGATCTTCGACATCAACGACCTGGACGAGACGCTGCCTGCCCCGTTCGAGTGGGATCTCAAGCGGCTGGCAGCGAGCGTGGTGATTGCAGCGCAACATTTGGAATTTCCGGCGAGCGAAACGGCACGCCTCGTCACCGACCTGGTCCGCGAATACCGCGAGCGCATGCGCGACTATGCGGAAATGCGGGCGCTCGATGTCTGGTACGACAAAATCGATTTGCAGAAGTACGAGGATCGCACGGCCGATCCGGCCGTCATGGCAGCCATGCGCAAGCGGATCGCGGAGCGGATCGAAGTGGAACGCCGCAAGCAGGTGCCCGATTATCTGTATCCGAAGCTCGTTTCGCACGAAGGCGCACAACCCCGGATCAAGGACGTGCCGCCACTGATCTTCCATCCGACGGAAGAGATCGCGCCCGGTCTGGCATCGGGATATGAAGACGCCGTCGCCTCCTATCGCGAAAGCCTCGCCGAACACGTGCGCGTGCTGTTCGACAGGTTCCATCTCGTCGATCTTGCGTTGAAGGTGGTCGGCGTGGGCAGCGTCGGCACGATGTGCGCCGTCGGCCTTTTCATGGCATCCGACAACGATCCACTGTTCCTGCAAGTCAAGGAGGCGCGCGCATCCGTACTCGAACCTTATGCGGGCGCGAGCCGATATGCCAATCACGGTCAGCGCGTGATCGAGGGACAGCGTCTCATGCAGACCGCGAGCGATGTGTTCCTCGGCTGGACGCGTGGAAAGAACGGCCGCCATTTTTATGTCCGGCAGCTACGCGACATGAAGATGTCCGTCATCCTCGACGACTGGGACACCGGCATGCTTCGGCAGTATGCGCGGATGTGCGCGCATGCGCTGTCGCGCGCACACGCCCGTTCGGGCGATGCCGCCATGATCGCCGGGTACATGGGTTCCGGGCAGACATTCGACGATGCGATCACGGAGTTCGCAACGGAATACAGTTCCCAGAACCGACGAGACTATCGCGCATTCATCCGCGCCATTCGCGAGGGCCGCATTGTGACGAAAACGGACGACTAGCGGGGAACGAACAGGCAGCGTTATTGGGCATCGGCATCGGGCACCTTGCTCCAGCCCGGACCGGGGTCGAACGATTTCGTAGCCTGCGCTTTCGCGGCGCTCTCGGGTCCGAGGTCTCGTTGATAGACCTGCCCCGCATGGCTCACCATGAAAGTCTTGATCCCCGTGTCGCCGTACTTGACGGGCCACGCAATGACGGCAAATCCGCCAAAGAGCTTGCCGCGCACCATATAGTCGTACGCGCCGCCCGGCGCATGCGGCCCTTGCGACGTAAGCAGCTTGTAGTGGTAGCCGTAGTAGCCAGCATCCTTCGCATTGCGCGAACTCGCTTCGACAAACGCCTCGCCGAGCGGACTCGGCGTCTCATTTGCGCCCGTCGGCCAGTACAGACCGTCGTGTTTTCCGGGCGAACTCACCAGCCGCGCCGCGTAGGCAAGTACCGGGTCGCCGTCGTGAGTGATTTGCGCATACTCGCGCTGCGCATCGTAGACCGCGAGCATCGTCTGGATCACGGCCAGTTCGTTGCGGCCGATTCGCCGCAAGCGCACTTCCTGCGCACCCGCGCGCGTGTCGAAGTGCCATCCCTTTGCCGTTTTGACGATCGGCACCGGAAACGTCCAGCCATTGGCGCCCACGACGATGTGAGTGCGTCCTTCGTCCGAAGGCTCGAGCCGGTGCGACTTCGCCCACTCGGCGATGAACGTATCCCGCAACGCCGCGCCAACGGGCGGAATCAGTTCGCGAAAGTCACTGCCGAAGATCGAGCGCAAGGCGTCTTCGCGGTCCTTCACCACGGCATCGCCAAAGGCGTTCATCGCTGCCTCTGGCGAACCGAAGTTCTCTTGCGCAAACACCGCTGTTGCCGTTGCGAGCGACAGAAAGACGGCGCCCGCGACGCTTGCGAGTTTGCGCGTCCGCCGTTGTGCGGCGACGCGTGAATGGAATGTCATGATCCCCTCCTTAACGCCTGCCGCGGAATCCGCCGCCACCGCCACGCATGCCGCCACCGCCAGAGGGCCGGTTGAAGCCCGATCCCTGCATGCTCGATCTGCCTCTGTCGAAATTGCGCTGCGCGCTGCGGCCGCTCGTGCCCACGCCACTAAAAGCATTGTCGCGTCCACCACCGACGCCGCCAGCGCGATCGCCGCTGCTCACGCGATTTACGTCGCCTCCTGCGCGATTCATCGAACCGCGGTCCGCCGTCGCTGCGCGATTGCCCGCAGCCGCCCGGTCACTCGTGCCGGGGCGAGCGCTCGCGTCGGCGCCACGGCCGCGGTACTGGTCACGCGTACCGGCGCTCGGCGACTGACCGGCGAATTTATTGCGCGTTGCATTGTCCCGATAGGCGACGCCCTGCCGATGACTCGCATCATGTTGCCATCGGCCGCCCTGACCCTGCACCTTGCTGCGATCGAAGTTGCGATCGACGTTCCTGGCCTTGTCGACGTTGATGTTGACGTCGCCGCCGCCCCAACACGAGTTGCAGTCGCTGAAGATCGCACCCGCGGCCGCGAGCCCGATACCCCACGCGAACCCCGTCGCGAGGGCAGCACCGGGGTAATAGCCGGGGTAGTAGGCCGGGTACGGCGGCCAGTAGTAAGGCGGATACGCCGGATAGCTCCACGCGCCGTAGACGACCGTCGGGTTGTAGGCGGGCACGTAGATCACCTCGGGGTTCGCCGGTTCGATCCGCACGATCGTCGTCGTCGCGGCGGGGCTGCCCGCGGGTGCGGGATCGACAATCACGTTTTGCTGCTCGTTCGATTTCAGGTTGCCCGACTCTTTCGCTCGTGCGCGCAGTCGCTGCACGGCGGCGAACACGTCTTTCTGCTGGGCGAGAAAAGCGTCGCCTAGCCGCTGTGTCCAGTCGAGCTTGTCGTTCATCGGCTCCAGTATTTGCGGGAACGCCACCATCGACTTCACGCTGGTGTCCCAAGGCTGATTCTCGACCGCCTTCACGGCAGCGTCGCCCTTCACATTCGGATTCGCCTTCACCCAGCGCGCCGCGTGCACGATTTCCAGCGGATACGTCGACGCCATCAATACCTGAGCCAGCACCGAGTCCGGGTAGAGCGCGATCGGCGCAACCAGCGCTTCGATCTCCTCTGGCTTGAACGGCGCTGGGCCGGTTGACTCGGCGCCGGACGTCGCAGGCGGCATCGACGTCGGCGCCGCGGACGTGGAAGCCGTCGACGTCATGCCCGATGGCGCCGTACCCGCCGATACGGCCGCTGGTGGCGCGGCCCCTGTACCGTGTTCGGCACACGATGACATCGCCGCCAGCAGAAGCGGCCATAACCATACGACGCTCGCCGATCGGGCTTTCCAGTTCATCATGGCCACTCCTTCCGGCTGTTTGCTGCTTTGCACCGGCCGCTCGAAGCAGGCGCGGTGACGCTGGCTAACATCTGGTGCGTGAAGAAAAAATCAGCGCGAGGCGGTAGTGGCGTTTACGTAGTCGTCATGCATGTGGCCTCCCCTTGGCTATAACCTTCGTATTGCTTTGGTTTATATGTCGTTTTTTCAGGGTTCGCCAGTGTTGCGGGCAGCGGGCGCTGCCGCCTCATCGACGGCGCGGCGACGGTGATCGAACGCGCGCTCGACCCGTTGCGCGATGCATATGAAGTCGCTGTACTTGCCCTCGCGAACATCCGGTCCCTCAACGCAACATCTCGGAGTGCCAACCGATGCTTCGCCTGCAACCCCGCGTGAACGGACGCTACGCTGGTTGATGCGTTGCAGCACAAGCAGTCATGAGCCGGAGCAATCGTCATACGTCAGGGATTTCACCAAGTATTCGCGAAATGGCTGCTGTGCGACGCTATGTCACAGTGCCATTCCTCGTGGAGACAGGCATGCAATCTGAAACGCACAAGAAAGCGGTGATCGAAACTTTTCTGAATCGGTCGGCTCTGCTCCTGCTGATGTTGCCAGTTGCCTGCTTTTTCTGGGCACTCCACGCTTACTCGCCTCATGAGGCATGCTGGATCGGCGTCGCTACGGCGATCTATGTGTGGCCTGTCGCCGGCATTCTCTTTGTTGTCGCCGCAGGCTTTCACGTTGGGCCCACCCGTCAACGAATGAAAACAGCCGCCGAATTGCGCAAGGCGCACGGGCTCTGATTCGCGTCGCTTGGCGACAGTTGGCGGCAGTCTCCGTCGCCGCGCCTATGGCGCCGGCGCCCGCCGCCATTACCCGATCCGAAGCGCATCGCTGGATTGCTGCAGCAATTCGGCGAACGAATCGTTGGCAATCGCCGGGCTATAGAGAAAGCCTTGCCCGGCGGTGCATCCGTGCTCGATCAGAAAGCAGCGATGCGCGTTCAGTTCGACCCCTTCGGCAATCACGTCGAATGTCAATGCGCTCGCGAGGCCGATAACCGCTCGCGTCAGTGCTTCGGATTCTTCTTCAACGCCGATTTCCAGAATGGCGTCCGCAAGGCAAATTCGTCGGACACCGCTTTCGCTCCTCACCCGGTTTCGCTACGCCGTGCGTAGAAAATGGCTAATCACCGTTCCGCCAGACGTTCCGTGCATCGGCCTGGGCCGCGCCATCTCGCTTATCGTGTCTTCGTCTCATGGCTCGATCTGGGCGTCTCCGTCGGCTTGATGGCGGTGATTGCCGGCGTGATGATCTGGCTGATCATTCGCGTCATTCAACCCGCGCCGCCCAACACGTTGACGATTTCCGCGGGCCCGGAATACAGCGGCTTTTGGCGGGACGCGCAAAAATACAAGGAGATTCTCGCCCGCAACGGCGTGACGCTGCACGTGCTGACGTCGTCGGGCACGCTGGAGAATCTGGAGCGACTGGCCAATCCTGCCGTTCATGTGGATCTCGGCTTCGTGCAGAGCGGCCTCACGAGTGTGACGAGCATCGCCTCGCCCGACACGCGGCATGCTCGCCTGATGTCGCTCGGCAGCGTCAGCAACTGGCCGCTGTTCGTTTTCTATCGCGGCCCCGAACTTACGCGGCTCTCGGAATTCAAGGGCAAACGGCTGGCCATCGGCCGCGAAGGCAGCGGCACGCGAAAACTCGTGCTGTTACTGCTGAAGGCAAACGGAGTCGAAGCGAACGGTGTCGAAGCGAACAGCGATACGCAACTGCTGCCGCTCGTCGGCGAGGACGCCGTGAACGCGCTGCTGTCGGACACGGTCGACGCGGCCTTCCTGACGGCCGACTCCGCGCGCCCGGCGCTGATGCAGAAAATGATCCGCACAGCCAACATCCATCTCTTCAATTTCACGCAGGCGAAAGCCTACATGCGCACCTTTCCGTTCCTGAACCAGTTCGAAGTCCCCATGGGTGCCTTCGATCTCGCCGACAACCTGCCTCCCGAGCCCACGGCAACCATCGCGACGACCATGGAGCTGATTGCGCGCGACACGCTGCACCCAGCGCTATCCGAGCTGCTCGTCGAGGCCGCCGGCGAAGTTCACGGCGGCGCGAGCCTGCTGCAATCGGCGGGTGAATTTCCGGCACCTGTCGCGCACGATTTTCCGTTGAGCCCGGATGCCGCGCGCTATTACAAGTCCGGCAAGAGCTTCATCTACAGGACGATGCCGTTCTGGCTCGCGAGCCTCGTCGATCGTTTGTGGGTGCTGGTCGTGCCGATCGTCGTTCTGCTGATACCCGTGCTGCACTATGTGCCGCCGCTGTACGCGTGGCGCGTCAAGTCGCGCTTCTACCGGCGCTACGGCGAACTGATCGCGCTGGAGCGCAGCGTGATCGACGACCCTTCGCAAGAAAAATATGTCGAATTCACCGAGAAGCTCAATGCAATCGAAAAGGGGCTCAACAAACTTCAGATGCCGCTTGCCTATGCCGACGACTTCTACGCGCTGCGCGAGCACATCACCTACGTGCGCTCGCAGATCGCGGCACTACGACGCGCCAAAGGAGATTGAACATCCGCCGTCGAGCAGCGCGCGAGACGTCATGTTCCGCAGTCTTCCTGCGCACGTTCGCCGAATTGCAGCGCGGCAAGCTGCGCATAGAGAGGGGAACTTCGCAGAAGCTCCGCGTGACGACCTTGCGCGACGATGCGCCCCTGATCCAGAACCACAATTCGGTCCGCTTGTTGCACGGTCGCCAGGCGATGCGCGATGACAAGCGTCGTGCGGTTCTGCGCCGCATTGTCCAGCGCCGTTTGCACGAGCCGTTCGCTCGCGGCATCGAGCGCACTCGTGGCTTCATCGAGCAGCAGGATGGGAGGATTCTTCAGAATCGCGCGTGCGATCGCAATGCGCTGACGCTGACCGCCTGACAGCCGCACGCCGCGCTCGCCGAGAAACGTGTCATAACCTTGCGGCAACTGCTCGATGAAGCCGGCAGCAGCCGCCATCCCGGCTGCGCGTTGCACTTGTGCGAGCGTCGCGTCGGGCATCCCATAGCGGATGTTGTCGAGCACGGTGCCCGAGAAGATCACCGATTCCTGCAGCACGACGCCGATCGCGCCGCGCAACGAAGCGAGCGACACCTGATTCGTCGACACGCCATTGATCTGGATGTCGCCGGATTGCGGATCGTAAAAGCGCAATAGCAACTGAAACAAGGTGGTCTTGCCTGCGCCGGACGGCCCGACCAGCGCGACGTGCTCGCCGGGGCGCACGTCGAGTGAGAACCCGGAGAGCGCCGTCGTGCCGGGACGCGACGGGTACGAGAAGCTGACGTCGTCGAAACGGATGCCTTCGCCGCGCGCGGGCAGCGGCACGGGCGTCGCGCTTTGCGCCACTGGCGAGCGCGCAGCCAGCAGTTGCAGCAAACGCTCCGTTGCGCCCGCTGCCCGCTGCAGATCGCCCCACACTTCAGCGACGGCGCCCACTGCGCCGGCCGTCATCACCGCATAGAGGATGAACTGCGACAACTGGCCCGCCGTCATGTGTCCGGCGAGCACTGCCTGCGCGCCTAGCCAAAGCACGAACACGACGGCGGCGAAGACGAACACGATCACCACCGCCGTCAACAGGGCTCGCGCGCGGATGCGCGTGAGCGCGGTGTCGAAGGCCATCTCGACCGCGCTGCCGAAGCGTTGCGCTTCGTGGCTCTCATGCGTATACGACTGCACGGTCGGCATGGCGTTGAGCACCTCGCCTGCCAGCGCGCTTGCGTTTGCGATCTTGTCCTGGCTCGCGCGCGAGAGCCGCCGCACGCGCCGCCCGAAAACCACAATAGGCACGACTACCACGACGAGCGTCGCGATGATGTAGCCAGACAACACGGGACTCGTCGCGATCAGCATCGCGATGCCGCCAATGGCCAGCAGCACATTGCGCAGCCCAAGCGAGAAGCTCGTGCCGACCACGGTCTGGATCAGCGTCGTGTCGGTGGTGAGCCGCGACAATACCTCGCCCGTCTGCGTGGTCTCGAAGAACTGCGGGCTCATCCACATGACATGGTCGTAGACGGCGCGTCGCAGATCGGCCGTGACGCGTTCGCCAAGCCACGAAACCCAATAGAAGCGCAGCGCCGTCGCGGCAGCGAGGATCAGCGACACGACGAAGAGCGCGATGAAGTAGCGATCGATATGCGTGCGGTCACCGCTCGCGAAGCCACGGTCGATCAGAAATTTGAACGCCACCGGCAGCGCCAGCGTCGCGCCCGCGGATGTCAACAGCGCGAACAATGCGAGCGCCCAGCGGCTCGCGTAAGGGCGCAGGAACGGGAACAGCGCTAAGAGGGGCGCGACACGTCGCGTGCGCGCGGCGGTATCTGACATGGAGATTCCTGACTCTGTGGGCTACGGATGGACGGAAAGCAGCGTGTATGGGGGAACGTCGGTGGCACGGTTCGCCGTTCGTCCATCGTTGGCGGAGATTGTCGCCTGCTCTCGCCGTGACATCACCGTGAGGTATTCAGCCGACGCGGCGGCTTCGAGCAGCTTCGAACAACGTCGCGCGCGTATCACGTCTCGCGCCGCAATGCGTCCACGATCCGCGCCGTCGCTCGCGCCGCCACCTCGCAACCGAGCACGATATGCGCCTGCGCCGTATCTTCGATGAAATCGTGACTGACGCCGCCGATGCTCGGCACGAAAAGCATGCAAGCGGGAATGTGATGCGCGATCACTTGTGCGTCGTGAGACGCGCCGCTTGGCATAGGCGTCCATTGGCCCGGGGCGATCGATTCGGCCGCCTGCGCGACATGCTGCTGCAACGCCGCGTCCATCGCGACGGGCTCTTCGGGACCTTCGCACGCAATCAGCTCGGCGCGCACCGCATGCCGCGCGTTCCATTCGTCGACCAGCGTAATCAGCGCGCTTTCCATCGCGTGCAGCCGTTCCGCATTGGCGTCACGGAACTGCAGGTACATTTCGGCCTTGCCCGGCACGACACTGAACGAGCCCGGATCGAGATCGATACGGCCGACGGTCCACACCGTATCCGCGTCAGCGAGTCGATTGAACGCATCGTCGATGCGCGCGATCAATGCCACCAGCGCGGCGCCCGCGTCCCGCCGGATCGCCATCGGCGTCGTGCCCGCGTGATTTCGCTGCCCGGTGAAGCGCAGCTGGAATTCGCGGATGCCGACAATCGTCGTCACCACGCCAATCGACTTCCCCGACGATTCGAGCCGCCCGCCCTGCTCGATATGCGGTTCGAGATACGCGCGTTGTCTCTTGCGATCGAGCATCACGCGCGGCACATTCGCGAGACCGGCCTGAGCGAGCGCATCGCCGAGCAACAGCCCTTCGCGATTGCGCGCGTGCTGCAACGACGCATCGACTGCGTCGCCGACAAAACTGCGGCTGCCCAGAAAGCTCGAAAACGTGCCCTCTTCGTCGATCCACGATGCAACGTCGATGGCGAAGTCGCGCGTGGCCGCGCATTCGTCGAGCGCGCGCGCGATTTCAAGGCCGCAGATCACGCCCAGCGCGCCGTCGAGCCACCCGCCCGTCGGTTGCGTATCCGTGTGCGAGCCGATCACGAGCGCCGGGCCCGATTTGCGCGAGCGGCCGAACACCGTGCCGACACCATCGATGGTCGCGTCCAGTCCCGCCTGCGTCATGCGCTTCGTGAGCCAGCGACGTGCTTCCATATCGACGGGCGACAGCGAGAGGCGCACCACGCCCGGTCCATTCGCGCCGAAACTACGCAGCGTCTTGAGATCGTCGAGGAGGCGAATGGGATTGATGCGCGGAAAGTCGTGCACGCGGGTTCTCCAGAACATGAGCGAAGGGTTAAGGCGCGATTTTCGCACCAACGCCATCTACGCGTACGGGATTGCTTCATCCGTCACGATGCGCTCTCGGGTATCGCACCCGATGACAACGACAGCCTCAAACCGATCAGGGCGTGCAGCGCGCCTTTGCGCAGCTTGTAGCCCGGCTCGCCGGGCTCGGTTGCGAACTCCGCCATGATCCGCGCGATCGCGCCGTCGACATCGGCTGCGAGTGCTGGCGGCACCGCCTGCCGCTTGCCCGATTCGAGGCACCGTTCATAGTGCGTTCGCACATCGTCGAGCACGCGATTCAACAGAACGGGAAATTCTCCGGAGAACTTACCCGACAGTCTGCGCAGGTCGAGTGTGTTGAGCGCAATGCGCATGTCGCGCAGACTTTCGGTCGACGGGTGCTTGTCGTCCTCGCTTGGCGCGACGCGCGGAATAAGCTGCATCAGCCGGTCGAGCATCCGCGCATTCAGATCCCGCTGCTCGACCAACGACAGCGGCGACGCACTGAGCACGACATCCCGCCAGCTCGACCGGGTGAGCCGCGCTGACGCCGCGTCCGTGCCGAATGGACGGATGACGCCCGTCATCACGGACGCGAAGAGAACGCCCGCCAGTCCGGCGAGATTGCCATTCATGAAGTTCAGGAAGTTGGCGTCGTAAGCGCTGTCGATGCCGAGAAAAGTGGCCGTCGTCAACGCTACGAGCGTCGATATCAACGCCCATTTCGGACGCGGCATCAGCAACCCGAGCGGCACGAATACGAACGAGAAGTAAATCACCAGGATGCCGAAGTCCTGGCCGCTCGGCAACACGACGAACAGGTAGAACGCTGAAATGATGACGCCTGTTGTCGCGCATCTCAGGAACGTGAGCATCATGGGAACGGGCTCGTCGAGCGCGGCGAAGAAGCACACGCCGATCGCGCCCAGCGACACGGCCGCCGCCCCGTCCTGCCAGCCCGAAGCGATCCACAGACACGAAGAAACGAAGATCACCAGCGCCGCCGAACCGGCGGAGAACAACGCAAGGCCACGGTCGAGAAAGGCGTGCCGCGTACCGACGCGCCAATGACGAAACCGCGGGCGCCAATGCCCGCTTTCGTGAACGATGATGTGGCGCAGCGTCCGGCAATCGACCCACAGATCGACCAGTTGCCGCAAGCGCGAGAGCGCGCTGGACAACAACGCCGCGTGCCAGATGGTCAGTTCATTGCGCGCGGGGTCCAGTTGCGCAATGCGCGCCCGCAGTTGCGGCGCCTGCTGCTCCGGGTCCTCGCCAAGCGGTCCGTCCATCCAGCGCCCGATATCGCGCAGGAGTTCCTCAAGACCCGCAGGGATGCCGGACGCGGATTTTTGCAGTGCCGAGAGTATGTCCGCGAGCGCCGACGCGATGGGCAGGATCACCTGCATGCGGCCTTGCAGCTGCTCGCTGCGCGCCAGAATGGCGGGACTCACGTGATCGTACGCCAGCTGACTCAACAGGAATTCGAAGCCGCGCACGCTCGACGCCATCCTCTGACGGCTGCCCGATACATGTACTCCCGCGACCCGGCCCGCCAGCGATTCCCGCAGGTAGAGAGCAGCGTCGCGAAACCATGAATCGGTTCGCTCGATCAGCGTCGGTGCAAGACGGTTCGGAAACACGACGCTGCCGACGATACTCGCGCAAACGATGCCCAGCGTGATTTCTTCGGTTCGCGCCACGGCCACGTCGAAAATGCTCAGGGGATTCGACAGCGCGGGTAACGCAATCACGGACAGCGAATAACTGGCAAGCAGGAAAACGTAATTGCGTGCGGCTCGCGTCGAGATCGAAATGTATACGAACACGCCTGTCCATAGCGCGATCGCCGCGCTCAACAGATAAGGCGTTTCCGCGAAGGGCGGCACGAGCGCGATCGCAGCGACCGCGCCAAGCACCGTGCCGAGCACGCGATACAGCGCCTTCGACCGCGTGGCGCCGACAAACGGGTTCGACACGATATAGACGGATGCCAGTGCCCAGTACGGCCTCGGAAGATCGAAGTAGAACGCGATATAAAGCGCGAGCATCCCCGCGAGGAAGGTCTTTAGCGAGAAGATCCAGTCGCGCAGCGAAGGCAGATTCATTGAACGGAATCACGCGGTCAATCAGGCCATTGCCCGGCTGGTGGGCCGGACTTCGAGTCAAGCGACCATCAGTGTGCTGCGTTTCTCCAGAATCTGCCTGGTCGATGACAAAAACCTTCGCACGTCACGTGGATGCGATGCCGTCATAGCTTTGTCCGCAGTCGCGCGATGCCAGCAGGTCTAGCAATGCCGAAAGATCCGCGGGTTTGACGAGATAGTGATCCACGCCTGCCTCCGTCGCCTGACGGATGTTTTCCTCTTGACCGTAACCGCTAAGCGCAATGATCAGTGCGTCTTGACAGGCGCTTCCCTCGCGCAGGTGCCTCGCCAGTTCGTAGCCCGTCATGTCGGGTAACCCGATGTCGAGCACGACCACATCGGGGCGCATCTCAGCGGCTGCGCGAAGCGCCGATGCGCCGTCCATGGCGCATTTCACGATGTACCCATGTATCGATAACAACGCCTCGAGACTTTCCGCCGATGCAACGAGATCATCCACCACCAGCACACGCGTGGCCGTCTTGCGGTTCAAATGCACGACGGGAGCAAGCGTCGCTATGGTGCGCTCCGACACCGTACCGGGCAGCTGGATGGTAAATTCGGCACCCTTGCCCGGCCCTTCGCTTTTACACCTGACGGACCCGCCGTGTAGCTCCGTGAGATGTCTGACCAACGTCAGGCCGATACCGAGCCCTCCCAACGACCGATGCAGCGAGCCGTCAGCCTGTGCAAAGAGATCGAATACGCGCGGCAGAAACGCGGGCTCGATACCCTGCCCGTCGTCGGCAACGGTAATGGTCGCGATGCCATCCGCGAAGCGCGTGGACAACGAAATATGCCCGCCTTGCGGCGTAAACTTCGATGAGTTGTTGAGCAGGTTCGCGACGATCTGCGCAAGCCGGACGACGTCGCCATTGACGATGATATCGACCGCCTCCTCATCGCAGGTCAACGTTTGCGAACGACGGATCAGATGAGGCCGGCTGGTTTCCACTGCGCGGCCGATCACCATAGAAAGCGCCACGGGTGCCTGACGAAGCGCGACGGTTCCCCTCGCGATGCGCGACACGTCGAGCAGATCCTCGACAATGCGCACCATGTGTTCTACCTGCGTCCCGACAATCTCGCTCGCCCAGCGAAGAACCTGCGCGTCGCCCTCTTTTGCACTGCGCATCACGGCGGCCGCATTCGCGATCGGCGCGAGCGGATTACGCAATTCATGCGCCAACATCGCAAGGAACTCGTTCTTGCGTCTGTCACCGTCGCGGATCGTCGAGAACAGCAGCGCATTTTCCAGCGCAATGGATGCACGGCTGACAAACTCGTGGCACAACGTGATCTGCTCCGCCTGGATAGTCGCTTGCGACGAACACAGTACGACGACCCCTTTCTGGTTCCCCGTCAACAGCGGAAACGCAGTGACGCTTCGAATGCCTTCGTCGGCAGGCCCATCTCCGAGCGTTTCGCTCACACTCTCGCCCACTGCCAGTTCGACGCCCGCGTCGTCTTCGTGCAGCAACCGATGCACGAAGCGGTTCGCGTCAGGAAAAGAACGGGCAAGCGTGCCTGACTGAAATGCGGCGAAATCCGGCGCGTTGCCATCATCGCTTCTTGCCGACTTTGCGGACAGCGCCGTAGAAAACTCGCCAATGCCTCTCGCCGCCACGAAAGCGACATCGGCGAACTCGCTGGCCGCCAGTTCCGCAATGCGCTGCAACGTCGCATCGATCTCCAGCGAGCGCGTCAAAGCATGACTTGCGGTTGCCAGAAAGTCCGCGCGTTGCCGCGCCCGCTCGGCCGCCGCTCTGCCCGACTCCGCTCGTGCAATGGCTTCACGCTCCTCTGCTCTCGACAGAAGCTCGTGATGCATGCGATGCATCTCGACAAATACTTTGACTTTCGAGCGCAGCACTTCGGGAACGACGGGCGCGGAAATATAGTCGACGGCGCCAAGCGAATAGGCGCGCTTCATTTCCGACTCGTCGATGTATGCAGTGACGAAAATAATGGGGGTTTTCGCCGTGCGTCGATACGTGCGCAGCAGCGACGCCGTTTCAAGGCCGTCCATCCCCGGCATATTCACATCCAGCATGATGACGGCGAAAGGCCGTTCAAGCACGGCCTTCAAGGCTTCACGGCCCGACCCGACTGTGATCACGTTCTCGTTGAGTTCTTCGAGAATCGTTCGCATCACAACACGCTGTTGCGGCAGATCGTCCACCACGAGAATGTTGACGGGCTGCCGCGACGCGTCCACAGCATTGTCCATCGCAGCCTCCTAGCCGTGCAGCCATGCAAGCAACGCCGCAAGCAGATCGTCGCGGTTCACCGGCTTCGACAGATAGTCCCATGCGCCAGCCTCGATGCAGCGCTCGCGGTCGCCCTTCATCGCTTTTGCCGTCACTGCGATGATGGGCAGCGTGCGCCCGACGGGAAGCTTGCGGATTTCACTCGTAGTAACGAGCCCATCCATTTCCGGCATCATGATGTCCATCAGCACAATGTCGATGTCAGGGTTCGATTCGACGAGCCCGATCGCGTCCCTGCCGTTATCAGCCCAGACATGGCGCATGCCGTGATCTTCGAGCACGGTCGCCAGCGCGAAGATATTGCGCATGTCGTCATCGACGATCAACGCCTTGCGTCCTGCCAGACTTGCGCTGGAACCGTGCAGCGTTTCGATGATTTCCCGGGCCTCGTCGGACAGGTCTTTCCGGTCGATATGCAATGCTCTCACGCACAGGTCGAGCAAGCGGCTCATCTCGGGCGCAACGCCAGGATTGAAGTATTCGGTTTCACGCATCCACCGTCCGTCAGCTTGACCGGGCGCGAATACGATCAGCGGCAGTGGCGCAAAAGGACTGCGATTTGCGAGCGCCGCTTTCATGTCGTCGATGGAAGTATCGAAGATGTCCTCGTCCATCACGACCGCGCCAACTTCGTCATCGATCAACGCGGTCAATAACTGCTCGCGCGTGTCCGCCAAAACCGGCGTGATTTTCTCGCTGGCAAGCAGCGCGACAAGCTGCTTCCGTTCGGGCGAATCGGCGAGTGCGACAAGCAGTGTGCGCCGCGTTGCACCGGCATGGCGAGCCAGCACACCCAATGCATCGTCCAGTATTTCGCGTGACTGGATCGGTTTGGCGAGAAAGGCAAACGCCCCGGACCGGAGCGCGCGCTCGCGTGACTCGTCCGTCGAAATCACGCAGACCGGGATGTGGCGTGTCGTCATATCGTTTTTCAGCCGTCCCAGGACACGCCAGCCATCCATGTCCGGCAGGAACAGATCGAGCGTGATGACATCGGGTTTGAACTCGGTCGCAAGCGCCAACGCAGGTGCGCCGAGCGGGCTGACGAGTCCCTTGAATCCCTGCTCTCGCGCGACGTCGAGCAGAAAATGAGCAAACGCCAGATCGTTTTCGACGATCATCAGCACGCGATCACCGGCCATGATGTCGAACCGGTCGTCCTTGGGCGTGACGGCGAGCTCGCGTGTTTCGCTCACGACGTTGTCGGTGAACTCATGCGCGACAACCTGGTCGATCCTGATGGCGGTCCCGTCGCGCACGGCTGCTGGCGCTTCGTCGCCGGATGCAGCAGCCGTCTTGCGCGCGACGCGCGCCGTTTCAGCCGACACCGGCAAATAGAGCGTAAACGTGCTGCCCTTGTTCGGCGAGCTGACGAGCCGGATCTCCCCGCCCAGCAACTTCGACAGTTCGCGGCTGATCGCGAGGCCAAGACCCGTGCCGCCGTATTTTCGACTCGTGCTGCCGTCGGCCTGCTGGAATGCCTCGAAGATGATCTGCTGCTTGTCCGCCGATATGCCAATGCCTGTGTCGGAGACCGAGAATGCGATGCAAGCCTGCGCTTCATCGAGTCCTTCACTGTCCGCACTCCAGCCGCCCGACACCTCGTCGACCGACAGCGTCACGTGACCTCGATGGGTGAACTTGAACGCATTCGACAGCAGGTTCTTGAGAATCTGTTGCAAGCGCTTGATGTCCGTGCGAATCGATGCAGGCAGGTGCGCCCCGAGTTCGATGACGAATTCGACGTTACGCGCCTCGGCCACATGCCGGAACGTGCGCTCCACATAAGACGTCAGGTCTGCGAGGCGATGCTCGGCAAAATCCATCGCGACGGTGCCCGATTCGATCTTCGACAGGTCGAGAATGTCGTTGATCAGCATCAGCAGTTCGTTGCCTGACGAGTGAATGGTTCGCGAGAATTCGATCTGCCTTGCCGACAGGTTCCCCTCGGAGTTCTTGCAAAGCTGGTCGGAAAGAATCAACAGGCTGTTGAGCGGCGTGCGAAGTTCGTGGGACATGTTGGCCAGAAACTCCGACTTGTACTTCGACGTCAATGCGAGCTGCTTGGCCTTTTCCTCGAGCGCCTGGCGCGCCTGCTCGACTTCTGTGTTCTTGCGTTCGACTTCCTGGTTCTGGTGCGCAAGCAGGCGCGCCTTCTCCTGCAGTTCTTCGTTCGTCGTCTGCAGTTCTTCCTGACGGCTCTGCAGTTCGCGGGCGAGGGACTGCGACTGCTTGAGCAGATCTTCCGTCCGGGTGTTGGCCTCGATCGTATTGATGACGATGCCGATACTTTCTGTCAGCTGATCGAGAAACGCGAGGTGTGTCGGATTGAAGCACTCGGACGACGCCAGCTCGATCACGCCCTTCACCTGCCCTTCGAAAATAACGGGCAACACCAGAACGTTGTGAGGCACGACGCTGATCAGTCCCGACGTAATGCGAATGCGTTCGCTGGCCGATGACTCCAGCAGGATCTTGCGCCGCTCGACAGCGCATTGCCCTATCAGCCCTTCGCCTAACTGCACGCGCTTGCCATGCGACGAATGTCCGCTCGATGCATAGCTCGCCATCAAACGCAGCGACGCAGCGTGTTCGGACGAGTCGAGCACGAAGAATTCCGCCTGCTGCACGCCAACCACAGGCGCCAGTTCGGACAGGATCAGTTGCCCGACCGAGACGAGATCCTTCTGCCCTTGCAGCATGCGGCTGAATTTCGCGAGGTTCGTTTTCAACCAGTCCTGTTCGGTATTGACCTGTGTCGTGTCCTTCAGGTTACGGATCATCTCGTTGATCGTATCCTTCAGCGCGGCCACTTCGCCCAACGCCTCGACGGTAATGGATCGTGTCAGGTCGCCCTGCGTGACGGCCGTCGCCACTTCGGCAATCGCTCGCACCTGTGTCGTCAGATTCGCCGCGAGCTGGTTGACGTTCTCCGTCAGCCCCTTCCACGTGCCCGCCGCGCCTGGCACCTTGGCCTGCCCGCCAAGCTTGCCTTCCACGCCGACCTCGCGCGCGACGGTCGTCACCTGGTCGGCGAAGGTTGCAAGCGTTTCCGTCATGCTGTTGATGGTGTCCGCCAGCGCCGCGACCTCGCCTTTGGCTTCGACGGTGAGCTTGCGGGCCAGGTCACCGTTTGCAACGGCCGTCACCACCTTTGCGATGCCGCGCACCTGGCTCGTCAGATTGCCCGCCATGAAGTTCACGTTGTCGGTCAGATCCTTCCAGGTGCCCGCCACGCCCTGCACATAGGCCTGGCCGCCAAGCTTGCCTTCCGTGCCGACCTCGCGCGCCACGCGCGTCACCTCGGAGGCGAACGAGCGCAACTGATCCACCATCGTGTTGATCGTGTTCTTCAGTTCGAGGATTTCGCCTTTCACGTCGACGGTGATTTTCTTCGACAGGTCGCCGGCTGCCACGGCCTTCGTCACGTCTGCGATGTTGCGCACCTGGCTCGTCAGATTGCCCGCCATGAAGTTGACGTTGTCGGTCAGATCCTTCCACGTGCCCGCCACGCCCTGCACATCGGCCTGGCCGCCCAGCTTGCCTTCCGTGCCGACTTCGCGCGCCACGCGTGTCACTTCCGACGCAAATGAACCGAGCTGATCGACCATCGTATTGATCGTGTTCTTCAGTTCGAGGATTTCGCCTTTCACGTCGACGGTGATCTTCTTCGACAGGTCGCCGGCAGCCACGGCCTTCGTCACGTCTGCGATGTTGCGCACCTGGCTCGTCAGATTGCCCGCCATGAAGTTCACGTTGTCGGTCAGATCCTTCCAGGTGCCCGCCACGCCCTGCACATCCGCCTGCCCGCCGAGCTTGCCCTCCGTGCCCACCTCGCGCGCCACGCGCGTCACCTCGGAGGCGAACGAGCGCAACTGATCCACCATCGTGTTGATCGTGTTCTTCAGTTCGAGGATTTCGCCCTTGACG